>JABBBA010000365.1 GCA_018607685.1 K189A clade bacterium
CCTATGAAGAATACCTGGCCAAGCTTTCTCAGCAGAACAGAGCTGCTGGCTGATAGCAGATTTGCTGAGCTACAGGAGTCGGAGTTCAGCCACTACGGCTTGGTGATCTGACAAGGTATCCGGTAAGACTTCGTGACTAACGATCTCGATGTCCTGTGAAACCAGCACCCAGTCCAGTCGTTTCTGCAGTTTCGGGAAGGTCACGACATCAACGTGTGGCTGCCAGGTGGATAACCCCAATGAATCCTCAAGAAGCGGAATCAGCTGATTTTCGGCGGCATACTCACTGTTTAGGTCGCCCATGATGACACGTGGGTTACTTCTTCCCTTGATTGATTCTATGAGTTTCACCGCTTCTTTAAGGCGCTGGTTACCTGTCAGAAAATCGAAATGAACCGAAACGATGTCCACGTCGATGCTATCGGAGCCTGGCCATCGCGCGGTAGAAATAACAAAACCTTTTCCGAGTCGCGCAAACGGTTTTCTGAATTTAATGCTTGTTTGTTCTGTCAGGGCAAATTGTGAAACGAGTGCGGTTCCGTACTGGAGGTTATCTCCATCAATATGCGAACCGGAAAAATGGTGTGGATAGTTGGCTCCTGCCGCAAGGAACTCGGTGTGATTGAATCTTCCGTTCCAGAAAGAATTGCTGTCTATCTCCTGGAAAGCAGCCACGTGGGGTTTTTCCCGATTCATGACATCAACGATTTGCCAGAGATTGGATTTAGCCTTTTCGGTGCTCTGTAGTAACTGGTTTGCTCCATCAGAGCGAGCGTGGGCAACGTTGAGCGTCATTACTTTGAGCAGTTCGGGCTCGCCCGCGGACAGATTGACTGATGTCACTAGCAGTAAAAGGGCGAAAATCCTCATGATTGCAGCCCAAGTTCGGTCGCCTTTCTGTGCATCCAGTCGGCAGAAGACGTGACCTGACCACCGCAATCAACCTGGTATTCCCTGCCCGTGAAGAGACTTTTAGTCGCGGTCAGTTCGATGAATGAGTCGATCGAATCTATGTCTTTCTCATAGTGAGCATATTTTTTATTGATATGCTCCACCCCTTCCGTTGAGGTGTGCGATTTGCCATTTCTAACAAATGAGCAGTTCGAGGCTGATACCTGGTCTAGTAGTTGCTGAATCTGCTGCTCCAGCTGATCACCGGCATAGGCCGGTGCGGTAATACCTAAAAGCAATAGAAAGAGGAGTTTCGGGATCATCTGCGGTGTCTGGGATTTGTCTGAGTCGCTGTTTTGATGCTCAATATTGTAGAAAGTTCAATATTGGGAGGTAGAAAAACGTTTGGTGTTGGTCCTGGAAGTTGGTACGAGTAGAGGTCGGCCGAGCGTTGCCCATGACGGTCAGCGATACTGATGATCTCGGAACCTTGCGGCGTCGGGCCGATGTGCGGGTTAGAAAAGCCGAAGCCCTCAGGATTGAAGGCTTCGGGTTGGGTCAATTACTTACTGTGGGCTTTCAGCGTTTGCGATAGCCGCTTTATAGTTTCTAGCAAAACGCTCGGCAAGGTCCGTGATTTCTTTACGAAGCGCAGCCCAGGACTCTTCTTCCCTGCCTTTCTCTTTGCCGGCTATCTGAAGAACGCGGACGCCTACAAGTTCGCCGGTTCTCCCGTCAACAAATTCCAGTTCCAGGTTTGCATCCTTCATGTTGACTTTCTCGGCGAGTTTTTCTATATCGTCGATTTTCCTGCTGGAAGTCGCGGCATGTCCTACGGCCCCAAGTGGTGTGTATCCGAGAAGGCCACGTTTCTTTTTCATGATGAGCTCAGTGAGCGCAATGTTTATCACTAACGAATTGCTCTGTGGAGCGTCGACGATATCGATAAAATCGCCAAATCGGCTCGTAAAGATTGCTTGCATGCGGTCGGCAAATAATTTTTGCTGGTCTGGCTGTATACCCTTGTACTTGTTTTTGTCTGACAGGATTATCACTGGTTGGGGTATGGCGAGGCTGGTGAAGCCAAGTCCGCTAAAGCCCTCTTTTGTCCATTCGAGCATCTGTGGGTCTGTTTCATTGGCCGTGAGCTTAGGCAGGTTTTCAATGAATCTTGATTCATAATTCTTGCAAAACCCTATGGCTGGCAGCAGCAAAAGTACGCTTAATATGGCGACTTTTTTCATGGTGAATGTCTCTGAAATGGAGGATGCCGCAATAGTGACATTTTGGTGCTGTGTGTCAATGGCTTCGTGACCTGGTACCGGTCACCTGAACAGTGGGTTTGTACGTTTTTCTCAACGACGCATTGTGTATGGGATCAGGCAGACGGCACTATAAACTTAATGAAGATAGACTATGCCATGCCAGAGATTCAGAAGTACTCTGGAACGAGCTGGTGTGGCCTACGACAAGCCGGTTTTGAGTCTTCGAACGATTTCTTCCAGCGTGGAACGATGACAGGCGAAATTTAACCTAACGTGGTCAGGGTTTCCCATATCTGCACCATCTGAGAGTGCTACCCCGTGGTCAAGGAAGGTGCTGAGTGGGTTCCTGAGACCTGAATTTGAAACGTCTATCCAGGCGAGGAAGGTAGCTTCCACGTGTGTCATCGCCAGGCCGTCTATACCGGTGATTTGCGCTTCGAGATAGTCGCGGTTGTCCCTTAGATAGCCAATTGCCTCCGTTAACCAATCATCGCACTCTTCAAAGGCTGTCATTGTGGCGGCATAGGCCAATGCGCCGGGATGTGTCGCAACACCATAAGCTCTTTTTTGAAACGCAGCGCGTATATCCTGGTCCGGAATAATGGCCAGGGACAACCCCCCAATCGCCGGGAGGTTGAAAGCTTTGGAGGCAGAAATCAGTGTGATCGATTTCTTTTCTATCGAAGGGTCCAGTGAAGCAATGGGAACGTGTTGCTTGTCCGTATCAAGGACGAGATCGGCATGGATTTCATCGGAGCAAATAATAGTGCCGTTAGCAAGGCATGCGTCTGCGATCGTTTCCAGTTCCTGTTGGTCCAGTACACGCCCCACGGGATTGTGTGGATTACACAGCAGGAATGTTTTTGTTCTGGGTGAAATGGTCTGATGCATCTGGTCAAAATCCATTTCCCATCGACCATGGTTTACCTGGCAATCGACGGGTTGGAAAGTCCGGCCTGTATGTTCAGCCGTTTCTAAAAAATAGCGATAATTTGGCCGCGCGGCCATAACGCCATCGCCCGTGTCGCCGAAGCAGTTCGATGCAAAGAAAAGTGAGGGGACGACACCCGGCTGAGGCACGAACCATTCCTGTTTTGTTGTCCAACCATACTTTTTTTCCAGACGGTTGATGACAACGTCAAAGAACTGGTCTGGCGGCTCGCTGTAACCAAATACGCGTTCATCAAGGCGATCCTTAATAGCGTCAATGATCTTGTCGGACGTAGGCAGATCCATGTCTGCGATCCAGGCGCCGATAACATCGTGTTCTTTGCTCGAGAAACGGGACCATTTAGTGCTGTCGGAGGCACGCCGTTCGATCGGTGAGTCAAAAAGGGATGAATTGGTTTTGTTAGGCACGACTCATTACTCAGGTAGCTGCGGTACTTGTTGGAACCACGTCGACTGCCCCCATTGATTTTTTGCTGATGCCAATGTTAAACATTAACATCCTGCAAGTCGCCTGGAGGATTGAGCGATCAGCTCTGAGCAGCCTTTGTTTTACCCTCAGTGGAGCTGTCCACCGACGCCGGTAGGAAAAACATTATGATCACGCCGGGTAAGAGCAACGCCATGAAAATCCAGAAGGCTACGTCGTAGGATTGTGTCATATCGAATACCCAGCCAGAGAAAATCGAACCGAAACTACCCACCATGATCACCAGATTGACGTATCCAAGCACTCTGCCAAAAGACAGGGTGCCGAACCTGGCTGAATACATGATTCCCATCATAGGCATGACCCCACCGGTCGCGAATCCCTGAATGCAGGCTGCAAGTACCAGTTCGGGTTTTCCCGGGGAACCCTCGTAGAAGCTGAGTGCTACGATCAGCAGTACCGCCATCAACCAGTAAAGTTTTCGATGATCCATGTGGTCGCCGAGGGCGCCGAAGAAGAGCTTGCCCACAATCATCATGAATGAAGTGACCGCGATTAGCTGTGCCGCAAAAGACTGCCCGTAAC
The DNA here is from genome assembly GCA_018607685.1 of K189A clade bacterium. Taxonomy (GTDB): domain Bacteria; phylum Pseudomonadota; class Gammaproteobacteria; order Pseudomonadales; family Azotimanducaceae; genus UBA9659. The sequence goes on from JABBBA010000365.1 coordinate 4,120, forward strand.
CAAGGTCAGACATGTAAGCGCCCAGGTTAAACTGAACGCCGCCAAATGCTGCGTTGATAGGTATCAGTGCGAGTACCGGAATCCAGAAAGTCTTTGAAGCCAGGATCTCTCGGCTTGTCCATGTACGAGAATCAACAAGCTGCGCTGAACCTGACTCACCGCCCGCCGATGGTGGTTCAAATCGAAGCACGAAGAGATTAAGGGGTATCAGGATCACCGTTGATACTACCGAGAGAATCAACATGGTGTCCTGCCATTCATGGCGCGCAATCAGTTCGATGATCACCATCGGGATAATGAGACCGCCAATCGATGTCCCCATGGCAGAAAGACCGATAGCCAACCCGCGATTTCCGGTGAACCATTTGCTGACCATTGTCTGGGAGGCCAGTGTGCCGCAAAGCAACATGCCGATTGGTAGCAGGGTGGAGTAGATCAAAATAATCTGCCAGAACTGGGTGGCCAGTGAGAGCAGGGCCAGGCCAAGGCCCATCGATAGAGCGCCAACAATCACTAACCTGCGCATCACAAAGTGATCCATAAGGCGGCCCAATACCGGACTTAGCAATCCGGCGGTTACCTGAAATGCCAGAATCGCCAGCATCACCTGGCTTCGGGCTATTTCAAAGTGATCCAGCCATGGCACAACAAAGAGTGCGAAACTGTAAATCAAAATGCCCAGTGCCAGGGCCTGATTAACCAGTGTCAGGGCGACGATTAGCCAACGATAATATGGGGGAGAGCTCAAACTGGAGTCGCGTTAGGTTTCAGCTCGAGTGTATCACGGGGTCAACGGGCCAGATTCTTGATGTGTTGTTTCCTGTATAGTTTCCATCGAAATTGATTGACACATAGAAGGCAGGCATTAGATGAATCGAATGGAAGGGAAGGTTGCGGTTATTACTGGCGGTGCCGGTGGTATCGGTAAGGCCGTAGGGAAACTGTTTGTTGATGAGGGTGCAGACGTGCTGCTGGTGGACCTGGATGAGGAAGCGCTTAAGTCCGCCTGCAATGATATTGGCAGTAATAAAGTCAGCTACTGTTTGGGGGATGTCTCCAGTAGCGCGGATAACCAGAAAATGATTAACACTGCGGAGGAACGCTATGGCGGGGTAGACGTGCTGGTCGCTAACGCTGGTATCGAAGGTGATGTTATGTCTATCGTTGATTACGACGAGAAGCGATTTGACCAGGTGATGGCGGTTAATGTGAAAGGTCCCTTTCTGGGGCTTAAGGCAGCAATTCCTGCGATCAGTAAAAGAGGCGGTGGCAGTATCATCATCACGTCGAGTGTTGCTGGAATAAACGGAGCAGCCAATGTTGCGCCGTACGTTACGTCTAAACATGCTGTTATTGGTATGATGAAATCAGCGGCGCGGGAGTGCGCGCCCATGAATATTCGCGTCAACACCGTCAACCCGTCTCCGGTTGAAACCAGGATGATGCGTAGTCTGGAGGAAGGTTTTGCGCCGGGCGGCGCGGAATTGGCAAGAGAGAGTATGCGTGCCAATATTCCTCTTGGCCGCTATGCGGAACCGGAAGATATCGCGAAAATCATGTTGTTTCTTGCCTCGGACGACAGCAGTTTCGTTACCGGTTCGGTCTATATGGCCGATGGTGGTTCTACTGCCTAGGTACCCGAAGCGTTAGAGAAGAATAACAATTTAGAGAAAAGTCATTATGTTGAAGAATACCCGGGTAGTCCTTTCAAAGCGGCCGGTTGGTGATGCCACGCCAGACTGTTTTACCGTTGAGACTGTTGAAGTCGAACCTCTCCTGGAGGGTCAGATTCGTGTCGCCGTTGAATACATTTCAGTTGATGCGGGAACTCGTACCATGCTGCGCGGTGAAGGTTTTCATGCGCAGGTAGATTTGGGTCAAACAATACTGGCTGGCGGTGTCGGTCGCATTATCGAATCGACCGTTGAAGGCTGGGACGAGGGTCAGGCCGTTCGCGGTGGACTCGGTTCGCAGACCATTGCGACTGTAACACCGAAGATGCTTGAAAAAGTTGATGATTCCGTCGGTTCATTGAGCGTTTATCTTGGGGCGCTTGGGGCTTCCACGGGCGTGACTGCCTGGATTGGGATTAGAAACGTGGCGAAGCCCCAGCCGGGTGACATATTCGTAGTCTCTGCCGCGGCTGGCGCGGTTGGCTCAATTGCCGGACAGATCGCCAAGCGCGATGGTGCAACGGTGATTGGTATTGCCGGAGGCAATCGGAAAGTGACGTATCTCACTGAGCGTTTAGGGTTTGATGCCGCTATCGATTACAAAAACGAGGATGTTAATGCACGCCTTCGAGAACTAGCGCCGGATGGTATCAATGTGTTTTTTGATAATGTTGGTGGACCTGTTCTGGATGCGGTACTTGATAACCTCGCCATGCGCGCCCGCGTGATCATCTGTGGCGCCATCTCGCAATATGATGATCTGGATAATGTCACCGGCCCATCGATGTATCTTCGCCTGGCTGAACGACAATCAGTTATGGAAGGCTTTGCGTTTTTCCATTTCCCGGAGAGCATTGGTCCTGCAGCCGCAGAGCTCAGGGAATGGATAGATGATGGTTCACTTATTATGGATGAGGAGATACTGGAAGGCATTGAACGCTATCCCGAGGCGCTCCAGTTCATGTTTAATGGCGGCAACCTCGGAAAGCTGATGGTGAAAGCTGGTTAAGTCTGAGACTCGCCGCATCCGATACAAGGGATAGTGAACCCTGACAGTGGGTTAGCTGTGGGCCAGGGTTGGAACACAGCCGATCACTCGCCACCAATGTAGATTCTGACTAATCGATCAAGAAACTCTCTCCCTTCGTATAAGGATTTTACGGACACTTTCTCATTGAGTCCGTGGGCGTTACTTTCACCGGGGGCATAAAAGATGCCGCTGACCCCGTAGGTGGGGATTCCCGCCGGTGTCAGGAACCTCCCGTCTGTTCCGCCGGCAATCATGGAGGGTAGGACGGGGACGCCAGGCCACATCTGTTCGGTTACCCTTTCTATGGGTTCCATGATCTCCCGGGAGAGTGGTGGTGGAGGTGACGTTGACTCAGGCGGGTCCTTAAGCGTGACAACTACTTCCGCGTCGCTGACGACCTGTTCAAGCACCTGGCGGATTTCTTCCTGGGTATGTCCTGGAAAGATTCTGCAGTTTACGTTCGCGCTCGCTTTCTGTGGCAGGGCATTGGGCGCATGGCCGGCGCTCAGCATGGTAGTAATGCAGGTGGTGTGAAGAATAGAGTTATAGCTGGGACTCTCGAGCAACCGAGATAGGGAATCCTGATCCGGTGGTGTGTCCAGAATAGCGAGCATGTCGTCGCCAATCTGTCCGGACACAATGCCTGAGAGCTGCCGAAAGTAGGCGCGAGTTGTATCGTTGAACTCTACCGGGAATGTATAGGATGAAATTCGATCCAGTGCTTTCGATAACCGGTAGATGGCGTTGTCTGGTCGGGGACGTGATGAGTGACCTCCAGGGTTGGTGACTTCCAGTTGATAGTCCTGGTAGGTCTTTTCTCCCGCCTGGACACCGTTGTATACCTTTGTGCCGTCGTTATTCATTCGACCGCCGCCGCCCTCGTTCAAAGCAAAGCTGGCGTCCATCAACTCGCGGTGGTTTTTAAGCAGATAGCTTGCGCCATTAAAAGTGTTCGGGGTTTCCTCACCGCAGGTGAGTGCCAATTTCATATTTCTTTCGGGCTGATAGCCGGATCTGCTCAGTCGCACCATGAGGTCGACGAAGATTGCCGCCATTGATTTGTCGTCAGCGGTGCCACGTCCATAGAAGTAACCGTTTTCTTCGATCAGTGTAAATGGGTCTCTTTCCCAGTCCTCGCGATTCGCTTCTACAACATCTATATGCGCGAGTAGCATCACCGTATCGGTATCGGCGATGGAGCTACGTAATGTAGCGATAAGATTCCCCTGGTCCGGCCAGTCGGGAGGAACGATGATGTGAATGTCATTGTCAGGAACGCCAGAGGCTCTTAATCGAGCCGCCATCGCGTTTGCTGCTTTTGTGCAGCTTCCGGAGGAAAGTGTTGTATTGATCTCAACGAGTTCTTTATACAACCCCCGGAACACTCGCTGCTCATCTGTGTGCTCTGCAGCAGAGGCATTCATTGAGACACCGATCCAGCTGCCCGCTAAAACCAGGCAGCTGAAGATTAAAAAACCAGGCGAATTATAGTTTCTCAACTTGAGGCCTCCTAAAGGTAATCGCTAACCACACCCATCAGCTTGGATGAGGCTTCCGGCGATTGTTCCTTTACAAAGTCGATTGCCTGCTGGCTGAACCCGGCGATCATGTCGGCTCCCAGGCCAAGATCATTAAACTGGGTCACCAGATTGGCGGCGGCTGTTGTTTCTGCGGACCCACCCAGCATGCTCATTGCGCCTCCTACCAGCTGATTAGTAGGAGGTGCTGCCGCGATATAACTGCTTATGTCCGGAACAGCATCACTGATGAGTTTATAGTCTTCCGGTGCGAGTGTTGCCTTTGCGGCCATGAAAATAGCACCCAGGCCGCCTTTTGCCTGTTTCTCTGTCACACCAAGGGCTTGTACGACGGACGGCATCAATCCCATGCCGGCTTTCACCGCGGTAGAAGTGGCGGCGGCAGCTGCCGATTTGACAGCACTACTCATTGTGTCGGTCATCGTGCCGGATTCAGTTTCCGGGTCAGTATTGGGCGCTTCCTGTGTTTCGTCGTCTCCGCTGAACCAGGCCATAATGTCGTCAAACATTCCTGCCTGTGACTGAGCGCTATAGAGAAATAGTAGTAGGGGTAAGAGGGTTTTGATCATTGCATTGAGCCAGGTTATTTTCGCTTCACAATACCTTTTCCGGGCGCCGGCGACCAGCAGGTCGATCGATGTCAGGTGACGCTGGTGGGTTAGCAGATTGAGGATCCTATGGGTCTGGGCTTCAGAAGCCTTGAACTGATGATTCATCTGGTACTAACATGCTAGTTCATTCAAGGAGGCCCCCATGCCGAGAATAGAAGAAACAGGTGGAATGACCGGTTTTGGAGGTGTGTATGCGCACTGTCCTGACCTTTTCCAGGGATTTATGTATCGCTATGGCCTGCTGTGGTCCCACAGCAGACTGGACCCGGTACTTAAGGATCTGGTGCGACTTAAATCCGCTAACCTTAATGGTTGCTTATACTGAATTCCTGCACGATCTTCTGCGGCGCAGAAGAATGGCATGAACGAAGAAATGATTGAAAAGATGAAGGATCATCAGAATTCCGACCTTGATGACCGGACCAGGATTGCACTGGATCTTACGGAAGACTTCATCATGAACCACGCTAATGGCGTGGACGACGATTACATGGACAGACTCAAAGTACATTATTCTGATGCGGAAGTGGTCGAACTGACCATCGCTATTGGTATTTGGGATTCGGTTCACAAGTTTAACAATGTGTTTGATGTGCACCCTCCGATTGAAGATGGAGAGTTCACCGTAGATCCGCCTGACGTTCCCGAGGCAATGCGACAACACATTCTCGAGCCCGGCAACAAATATTAGCCCTGACGCTCCCGGCTCAGGATAACTAGCCCACCGCGCAGAGAGGTCGATTCGCTTGCTCAGAGCAAGCGTTTGACCTCACATGCACCATAGCGCATATTCGAATCAATCTCGGAGGTCACTATATGCGGCTCACTCAGGCAGATGCTTCTTTCATATACATGGAATCCGCGAGCGGTCCCATGCATATCTCTTCGGTCTACGTGCTGGACGGGGAGCTATCGTTTGAAACATTTATAACTCGATTTGAGAAACGGATTCACCTGGTGCCATCGTACCGGCGTAAGTTAATGCAGATACCGTTCAGCCTCTCACACCCGGTGTGGGTGGATGATGCCGATTTTGATATTCGTAACCATGTTGTTCATCATCAATTGCCCGATGGAACTTCGTTTGAAGATGCTATGGACGCGGCGGTGGAGTTGAATGAGCCCATCATGGATCGTTCGAAACCGCTCTGGAAGATGGTCATGATCGAGGGTGTGTCCGGGAAAACGCTTCTCCTGCAAATGACACATCACGCGATGATAGACGGTGCCTCCGGCATCGAGTTGACGATGACCCTGTATGATCTGGCCCCTGATGCGGGCGAACCCGTTCCGCCCAACGAACCCTGGGTGCCGGAGCCGCCTCCTGACTATGCGGAACTCGTTCGCGAAGCCGTTCAGGAAAACATGCGCGCATTCACCGAAAAAAACCCCATGCAATTGATGACCATGGCGGCAAACAATGTAAAGCATCTTGCCAAAGCAACCGAGATCATGGGCCGGTTTGCGCTGCAGCCTGCGATTACCGCACCGTTTAACGCTGGAACCGTGGGTCCCCATCGAAAGGTCGGCTGGCTTAAGAAGCCGTTTTCTGAAATCCGGGAAATACGCAGGCAACTGGGCGGTACGATTAATGATGTGGTTCTGGTCGTTGTGTCTGAGGCGGTAGCGCGATATCTCAAGGCGCATGAAGAGAATACGGACGGCCAGTTCCTCAGAATCATGTGCCCCGTGAACGTTCGTACCGAGGATGGCAAGGGCGCCCTTGGAAACCAGGTGTCAGCCATCTTTCCAAGACTACCGGCAGGGCCGCTGGACCCTCTACAAAGATTGAACGTAGTGATCGCTGAGACTGAGCGCATTAAACGTGATGAAGAAGCGCAGGCGATGACGGTCATGCAGGAATCGATGCCCCATGTACCGCCTCTGGCGATGGCGGCTACCCAGCTGATCGGGTCGGCGATGGACCCTACTGCGATGGCCGCGAGAATATCGGCGCCGGTCATGCCTAAGGTTCCCGGTATGCCGCGGCCACCCAATCCAGGCTATAACTTCACCTGTACAAATGTACCCGGAGTTCAGGTGCCTCAGTATATGTGCGGACTCGAAGTCACCGATACCATCGGTTTGCTGGTGCTAAACGGTAACATCGGGTTTAGTGCCACAATCCTCAGCTACAACAAACAATTGTACTTTAGCTTTATCTGCGAACCTCGGTTGTTACCTGACCTGGATGTGATTGTTCAGAATGCAGATGATGTTTTTGGCGAGCTGTTGCTTGCTGCTCAAAATAAATCCGCGGCATAGCGCAGGAGATATCATGTCAGACAATACCTACCCCAAATCCATCACGTTGCCCGATGGCGCCTTGGTTAATATAGCGTTGATGGGCACGGGTGATCGTGACGCAGTTCTCGCGTTTGCAAACGGCCTTAGCGAGGAAGACATGCTTTTCCTGCGAGTCGATATCACCCAACCTGAAGTAGTCGATGACTGGATGTCGAACCTGAAAGCCGGTAGGTCGATTTCGCTCGCTGCCTTTGATGACAACGGCCTCATTGGCTACGCCACCGTACACCGAAATGCAGCGCCCTGGACCCGTCGTGTTGGGGAAATCCGAGTGAATGTTAACCAGCTTTATCGGGCAAGGGGATTGGGTAAAAATCTTACGTCTGAAATCTTCGCCGTAGCGCGAGGGCTGGGCCTGAAAAAACTGATGGCGAATATGACATCGGACCAGCACGGTGCGCAGTCCGCATTTCGACGATTGGGTTTTGTGCCGGAGGCGCTTCTTGCTGATTATGTAGAAGACCGCAAAGGGACACCCCGGGACCTGGTGATAATGTCCTATGATATTGATGGCCATACGGATGCGATCGCCGATACGGTTCGGATTTGATATTTCGGACAAACAACACTCTCGTCTACCAGAACTTGAACGCAACTGACATCCTGTGAGCTGGTCTGACTCTCTTACTATTGAACCCCCATGGAAGGCTTTGCTGGATCGACATGGTGTGGGTGACCTGAAATCTATTCTGAATTGGGAAGAGGGTGTCCTTGTTGAAAGAGAGAAGGGAAGCGAAGTGTGGCGTGTTTCAGTTATCGATAGTGCGGGTGTCGAGCGTGCCCTGTATTTAAAAAAGTACTTTGTTCACACCTGGAAAAAATTCCGTAATGAGTTTCTCCGGGGAGCCTTTTTGGGAAGAAGCAAACCCAGGAGAGAGTTTCGCAACCTTGAGCGGTTGCGTGATTTTGGAATAGACGTAACAGAGCCTGTCGCGTTTGGTGAAGAACGAGTCCTCGGGAGACTAACGCGGTGTTTCCTGCTAACGGAGGAAGTGCCTGAGTCCAGGGATCTCGATGACGTGCTGATGAAAGTGTTACCCGCAATGCCGGCTCAGCTTTCGAAACCCATCAGGCAATCGCTTGTTACTGCTCTGGCTGATACAACCAGCAAGATGCATCGGAAAGGATTTGTTCATAGTGGTTATTTCTTTCGGAATATTTTGCTCTCTGGAAACGTATTCGATCGGATGTTTGTCTTTGATGCTCCCCGGGGAAGAAAGTGGCCGGATTGGCTGCTGGGCCGAAAACCGGAACAAGACCTGGCGACGATCGATTCATCTGCGACCTTATTCTTTCGACGCACAGAGCGACTACGGTTCTATATGAGGTATCAAAAAATTGAGCGGCTCACGCCTCGGCATAAACTTAGCATCGCACGCGTGCTGAAACGCGCCGATGGCTTAAGAGCGCGCCAGTTACGTCGTTTGGAGTTTAAGTACTCGCCTGGGGTAGTTGCTAACCTCTAGTTTGAACGAAAAGCGGGTCGGCTGTCGCTCATAATGATATCCAGTTTCTTTTGTCCCTTAACCCGGTCGCCGATATCTTCGCTTTCCAGCATCTCACATTCATCCAGGATCATCTCAGCGATATGAGTCGGGTAGTGACGACAGTCTTCCGGGCGATCATGGTAAATCTCGCACACGTATTTAGTACCGGTTGAGTCGAGCTCCAGCCAGGGGCAGCGGGAGAGAAGTTCGCCGGTATCCGGATGCACCCAGATATTACCTCTGCTGACGTACCTGTAGATTTCGGGTCGATTGTCCTGCCACCAGTCTATTTCCGACTGACTGGCTGAAAGTCCGCCATCTGCGTATTTAATGCAACATTTACCACATTGATTACAGGACTTCATGGTTGATACCCGGGGCGACGCGAGGAATGATGAGGTATGGAGGAACCAGTATGAATGAACTAACAGACTTTGTATTCACACCGATGACCAAGGCGCCGGAACCGGAGCTTGGAACTGAGCGAATCCCTGTTGATCGTTATATCGATCCGGCTTATCTGAAGTTGGAAGATGAGCATATCTGGTCGAAAACATGGTTATTGGCCGGTGCAGCCTGTGACGTCGCGGAGCCGGGTGACTTTTTTGTGTTTGAGAACCTGCGAGAATCAATCCTTGTAACCTGTGCAGATGATGGGGTTGTTAGAGCCTTCTACAATGTTTGTCAGCACCGGGGCAATCAGCTCAAGGATTCAGGCTGTGGAAACTCACCATACCTGAGCTGTGGTTTTCATGGCTGGGAATACAATCTTGATGGCAGCATAAAGGATATTCCCGAGGCACATGATTTCCCCCAGGGCGTACCCAGTGACGAGCTCAACCTGAGAGAGCTTAAATGTGAAGCCTGGGGTGGTTTTGTCTGGGTATCCATGGACCCTGATATTGAGCCATTGATCGACTATCTTGGCATTGTTCCTGAACATCTCGCGCCCTACGAATTCGACGAGATGGTGCTCGTTTCTGACGAGACGGTTGAGTGGAACTGCAACTGGAAAACCTCGGTCGATATTTTTTCAGAGACCTATCATGTTCGTGGCGTACACCCGGAATCTGAATATGTGGCCGATGATGTGAATGTACAGATGGACCTATATGGGCCGCATACCCGATTTATTGCGCCGATGTATATTCCAAGCCCCCGCAAGATTGATGATGACAAAGCCGTTAATGAAACAATGGCCGATTATCTGAAGTCCGAGGGTTTCCCCGTCGATGATTTTGAGGGTGATGTCACGACTCTGCGAGGTGCGGTAGCCGCACACAAGCGGTCAATGATCACTGAACACGGGCTGGATTTTTCCAAACTGACAGATGATCAGCTGACCGCAGACTATCATTATAATGTTTTCCCGAATGTTACGTTCAACCTCTTCGGTGAGCAGATGTGGATGTTTAGGCATCGGCCACATCCAACCGATCCGGACAAGATGTATTTCGACCGCATGATTTTTAACCGTGTTCCGAAAGGCGAAGTCACCGCAGGCGCCAATGCGGGCGCGGTCGACATGTTTGTTGAACTGGGCGATATTAATATTGATGAGCGACCTGAACATTCGTTCTATCGCCACGGAGAGAAATCCTCAGGGTTGTTACTCGATCAGGATGCGTCGTGTCTTGCGGGGGTTCAAAAAGGCTTGCACTCTCGTGGTATGAAAGGGCTATGGATATCTCACCATGAAAGGCGTATCCGTAACTTCCACCATTGGTGGGAAAAGTACATGGGTGAATAAACAGGTCTGGTAGTAGATAACCGAAGCAGCCTGGTGAAGTTGGGGCCAGGCTTCCTTGAGGGTTTTCAATGTCCTCTCTGGCCCCTTTTATTCAGATTCAGCTTCCGATTACATCCGTTCGATGATTACAGCTGGTGCCATGCCGCCTGCGGCACACATGGTAACAAGCCCAAGCGATTGATCACTGCGTTCGAGTTCATCGAGTAACGTGCCGATCAGCATGGCGCCCGTTGCACCGATGGGGTGACCCAGTGCGATGGCGCCACCGTTAACGTTGAGTTTGTTGTGATCAACGCCAAGATCGCGCATGAACTTAACAGGCACTACTGCAAAAGCTTCGTTGACCTCAAACAGGTCGATGTCATCAAGAGTCATGTTGGCTTTTTTCAGCACCTTCTTCGCAGCATCTACTGGCGCATTCAGAATGTACTCGGGAGAGTGTCCCATGTTCGCCATTGCCTTGATTTTTGCCCTGGGTTTCAGACCGTGGGCTTTCGCGTATTCCGGTGAGGCAAGTACCAGCGCGCCGGCGCCGTCCACAACACCCGAAGAACTGCCCGCATGATGCACGTGTTCGATTTCAAGGTCAGGCCATTTCTTGGCCACCATCTCACGAAAAGTGAGCCCTGAGTCGAAAAAGGGTAAGTCCATGAAGTTACCAAACACCGGGTTCAGGTTTGCCAGTGATTCCGCTGTGGTCTGTGGTCGGGGAAATTCTTCTGTATCCAGTGCCAGCGTGCCATCGGGACGATAGACC
>JABBBA010000072.1 GCA_018607685.1 K189A clade bacterium
ATACCAACACCGCCTTGATACGGTTGCAGACCTGGCGTATTAACCGCGCCCAGAACATAGATTTTCAGGTCCTGATTTCCCGGCACGAATATTGTGTCACCCGGCTTAAGCCAAAGGTTCTGATCAAACTGTCCGCGATTCAAAAGGGCCGCTATGTCGACCGCAGCAATTCGATCATCCCTCAAAAGGCGAGCACCATCGAGATAGGCCTTCTCGGTAACGCCGCCAGCGAGCCCCAGAGCCTCGAGGATTTTTGTTGGCTTCTCAAGATGGAGCACACCGGGTGAGCGCACTTCACCCAACATGTAGACTGGATGACTACGGAATTTGGAAATGGAAACGACCACCCAGGGATCAATGAATTCCTGCGAGTAAGCCGTAATCAACATGTCCTGAATCTCAGCGACTGTTGCGCCCATGACGTTGATACCGCTGATGATAGGCAACTGAACGTTTCCATCAGCATCTATGCGCACGACAATCGCTTCCATGGATTGCTCACCATTGATATTCACCGTTAACTCATCGGCGGGGCCTACTCGATACTCCATACTGACTGGCGCCTCAAGGTCAGTGGTCACCGCAGGCACGGAAAGAGTTCTTCTGCGCAGAGCCTGATCGTTGGATTGTTCAGCCTCACTGAGGCTGACGCTTTCATAGGCAATAGGTGTGTCATTCGACGACATGTACGAGCTACAAGCCGTCAGGCTACCGAGAATAAGCACCAGTCCGGCGCTCAGGCGTGCTTTGACTCCGAGTTTTCTCAATCGATTTCTCATCATTATTTCGTACTGATTTACCATCCAGGCTTTACCACAGACAACCTTTCTGTTCCGGCTATTGATTACCCGAAAAGCGGACTCAGCATCTTTCAGAAACAGCCGCAATTTCCACCGCCTCTAGTCAATGCACTCGCTAACCCTGGAGCTTGTCGTAATCTTGACATGCTCGCCATTGGCAATGAAGGTCTTTTGTTCGATTCCACTTCAAATTCTGCCTGCAAGATTGAAAACCTGCCCTTGCGCAGATGTGACACCCATCCAAAAAATACCCCCTACCCTAGCTGGCTATAAAGTCCGACGGTTCTGGACACGACAGATTGCACAGGACCCAGGACTCACTGCACAAACTCCAGCCTCGATCCAGATGACCCGTCAACGCTCAGCTTTGCAATGCAAGTCGCAAGTCACGTTCCAAATTGCAATTGCGTGTTGCAAAACGATCTGTATTCAAACCACGAAAAATCCATAAATATCTTTTAAATCAGCAGGTTGTGTCTTTGGCATGGTCGTTGCTCTTGTATTGGTACTGAAAACAGACCGAGCACAAAAGAGCGCGGCTCAGAACAACGAGAAGAAAGGAATATAACATTATGCCAACAGCACTGAAGAACACCCCGGACTTTGAAACTAATGGCTGGGTACTAGACGAACCCCCATCTGATTCACGCCCGTCTCTCGCACTAATCAGATCGCCCGAGATGGGATCATCGAATCTTCGTATTTATCCATCGATCAAACGTGCATTTGACATCATTGCATCAGCCTCGCTGCTCGTGCTATTCGCACTACCTATGCTGATGATCGCCATCGCCATCAGGCTTGAGTCTAAAGGTCCAGCTTTCTTCACCCAGACACGTTGTAGCACCAACGGCCGTCACTTCAGATTCTGGAAGTTTCGTTCCATGGTTGTAAATGCAGAAGCACAAAAAGCCGCTTTGGCAGACAGTGCTGACAAAACATCGGCTGTGCGTTTCAAGATGACTCATGACCCCAGGATCACAACTATGGGTCGATTCATTCGAAAATATTCTATTGATGAATTGCCGCAGCTCTGGAATGTCCTGGTAGGTGATATGTCCATGGTTGGTCCCAGACCACCGCTGCCTGATGAGGTTGCACGCTACACTCCATTCGAGCAGAAACGGCTATCAGTGATCCCTGGCATCACATGCACATGGCAGATCAGTGGCAGATCAGAAATACCATTCGATCAGCAAGTAGAAATGGATATTGAATACATCACAGAACGATCACTGATGATGGACCTGGCGATTCTGCTAAAAACCCCGTTCGCCGTAATCGCTGCGCGCGGAGCTTACTAAGGAACATGGCAATGAAAAATCGAAAAGGCATTATCCTCGCTGCTGGTAGTGGCACCCGTTTGTATCCTTTGACGACATCAACCAACAAACAACTATTACCGGTGTACGACAAACCAATGATCTATTATCCCCTGGCCACCCTGATGCTTGCGGGCATCAGGGATATCCTGCTCATTACTTCGCCCCGGGACAAAGACTCTTTTAGAGAGCTGCTCGGCGATGGCCGAAAATGGGGCCTGCACATTCAGTATGCCATTCAGGAAGAACCTAATGGTATTGCCGAAGCATTTTTAATCGGCGAGCGCTTCATTAACTACGAACCATCCTGCCTGATACTCGGTGACAACATTTTCTATGCCGAGGGCCTCAGCCAGAAGCTGCAGCGCGTGTGCGCACAAGAGCATGGCTCAACCGTTTTCGGCTATCACGTTCCCAACCCTCAGGACTATGGCGTCGTGGAATTCAATGAACAAGGTCGCGCGATTTCTATTGAAGAAAAACCCTTGGTGCCCCGTTCGCCGTATGCGGTAACCGGACTTTATTTTTATGACGAACAAGTGGTTGATATAGCGAAGACTGTCAAACCTTCTGCACGCGGCGAATTAGAGATCACAAGTATCAACTCTGCATACCTGAATGACGGAACGCTCTCGGTTGAGATGTTGTCACGCGGGACGGCCTGGCTCGACACAGGTCAGCAAGGCCCACTACTTGAAGCCGGGAACTTTGTGCGCATCGTCGAAGAGCGGCAGGGGCTAAAAATAGCCTGCCCGGAGGAAATTGCTTTTCGAATGGGATGGATCGACTCAAACCAACTTGAGGCGTTAGCCCAACCACTCAAGAAAAGTGGCTACGGGGAATATATTTTGAGGCTTCTCTCCGAAGATATAAAAGACACCAGTTCCACACCAGTCATCTTGTCGAATGCAGCCTGACTCACACTGATATCTCGATACAAGAAAAGGTTAAACCCCATGAAAATTATAGTGACAGGCGGCTCAGGTTTTATTGGCTCGGCATTGATCCGCTTTCTGATTAACGAAACCACTCATGAAGTACTGAATCTTGACAGCCTGACGTATGCAGGCAATCCCATTTCCCTTCTATCTATTGATCAATCGGAGCGTTATCAGTTTGTGCGGGGTGATATCCGCGATGAGCAACAGCTCGATCGTATATTCAAAAACTACTCACCTGATCTTGTGATGCATCTTGCGGCAGAATCCCACGTAGACCGTTCACTGGACAAACCAGGTGAGTTCATTAGCACCAATGTGCTTGGTACTTTCGCTCTGCTACAGGCCAGCCTTCGCTACTATCAAAAAAATGAGCGGTCCGCATTCAGGTTCCACCATGTTTCAACCGACGAGGTCTACGGCAGCCTTGGGGCCGAAGGTCTTTTCACCGAAAACAGTCCCTACCAGCCCAGCTCACCCTATTCTGCAAGCAAGGCGGCTTCTGATCATTTTGTCAGGGCCTGGCACACGACCTATGGGCTCCCGGTTGTCGTTACAAACTGCTCGAACAACTATGGCCCCTACCAGTTCCCGGAGAAGCTGATACCGCTGATGGTATTGAATGCTCTTCAGGGTAAGCCCATGCCGGTTTACGGCAATGGACAGCAGGTTCGCGACTGGCTGTATGTTGATGACCATGCCCGTGCGCTTTACCTCGCAGCGACCGAAGGTACTATAGGTGCCACCTACAATATAGGTGGCCATAACGAACGGGCAAACCTCGATGTCGTTGAGACCATCTGCCATCTTATGAATGAAAGGCTGCCGGAAAGAGAATTCTCAAGCCTCATCACTCACGTTACTGACCGACCAGGTCATGACACTCGTTATGCAATTGATGCCTCCTGGATTGAGGAAGATCTTGGCTGGAAACCTATCGAAACTTTTGAGTCCGGTTTGGCCAAAACCATAGACTGGTATCTCGACAATCCTCACTGGTGCCAGATAGTACAGAAACCAGCTTCCAGTCGAGAAACAATCCACTCTGCAGAAACCTTCGAGAAAAAAATCACGCTACCCACAGGGGAGATGAGCTATGTTTGATCTGGAAACCCAACCGCTCATCTGTATCGTCGATGACGACAACGTTAATGTAAAACTCCTGAGCTATATGCTGGCCCGGAAATATCAGGTTTGTTCGGCTATTTCCGGCGAAGACGCGCTTGCGATCGTCGAAGAGAAGCAGCCTGACCTGATTCTTCTCGATATTCTGATGGATGATATGGACGGGCTCGACGTCTGTGATCAACTCAAGTCGAACCCTCGCACTAGCCACATACCCATTATTTTTGTTTCTGGGCTAGAGGAAGATAGGGACCAGACCAAAGGATTCGAAGTTGGTGGCTCTGACTACATCACCAAACCTGTGACGGCGGGGTTGCTAGAGGCAAGGGTAAATCGCGTTTTGCAGGATCACACCCAGATTCAGTACTTAAACGGACTACTCGCGAACAGCTCCTGAACCGTAAGAGATCTAGCGGGTACTGTTTAGAAAGTTTAGATGGCGCTCGTACTGACCCAGCACGTCGTTAATAAGCTGCTCCCGGGTCCAGCCCATCACATCGTAATCCTGGCCACCCTCAGTCAAATGCACTTCAGATCGCCAGTACCTGCTGTCTCCCGGCAGGGTCTCTGCACTACGAACCAATGCTTCGTTGTTCATCTCCAGTTCGTGCACCCGGACCTTGTAAACGAAATCCAGTTCATCGCCGTGATAGACATCCAGGGAAACAGATTCGTTCTCGACATCAATAATAGAAGACCTTACGCCCTGCTTCGACAGCTCCCCGGAAAACTCTTCCAGCGACGGTCGAACAATTGAATTCTGGAAGGCGAGAACAGCCTCGAATCCGGGATACTGAAAAATGTTACCCAGGCGCTCCTGCCACGGGATTGCACTGTCAGCAACTGTTTGTACCGAGAGTGCATCATGCTTGACGCTATCTACCCGCAGCGCACGCATGAACCCCCAGATCGCAAACAATACAGCCAATGAAAATGGTAGCGCGCTCGCGATAGCCGCCGTCTGCAACGACGGTAAGCCACCAGCCAGCAGTAGCACGGCCGCGGTGATACCGATGGTGCTCGTCCAGAATACTCGTTGCCACAGGGGGGTGTCATCTTCACCGCCGGAGGCCAGCATATTAACGACCATCGCGCCCGAGTCGGCCGATGTAACAAAGAACACAATCACCATGATCACAGCAATGAAAGAAAGAACTTTTGCGAATGGCAGGAACTCAAAGAACTGAAACAGCGCCACGGACGGGTCCGCCTGCACCTGCTCACCAAGCTCCACTGCACCGCCATGCATGATCAATTCAATAGCACTGTTACCGAACACCGTCATCCACAATAACGTGAATGCGGCCGGCCCCAGTAATGCGCCCAGAATGAACTCCCTGATGGTACGACCGCGCGATATCCTGGCAATAAAGAGCCCGACGAAGGGTGACCAGCTGAGCCACCAGCCCCAATAGAAGATGGTCCAGCCGCCCAGCCAATCTGTTGGCGTGTAGGCGTAGAGGTTAAACGTTTTGGACACCAGGTCAGAAAGGTAATCACCTGTATTCTGAACAAACAGTTGCAGCAACAGTACGGTAGGCCCCAGGCTAAGCACAGCCACGAGTAACAGAACCGCGAAGAAGATATTTATCTCGGATAAACGTTTGATGCCAGCATCCAGCCCCATCATCACGGACCCCGTCGCGAGTAAGGTCGTCCCAACAATTAGCGCCATCTGCACCCCGGCACTGACCGGAATATCAAACAGGTAATTCAGTCCGGCGCTTATCTGCAGAACCCCAAAACCAAGCGAGGTCGCCACGCCGCAGACTGTGCTCAGGATGGCAAAAACATCAACCGCGACGCCCAGGGGGCCGTGTATTCGTTCACCAAAAACCGGGTAAAGCGCCGATCGGATCGTCAGGGGAAGTCCATGGCGATAACCGAAATAAGCGAGTATCAGGGCAACGATGGCGTACATGGCCCAGGCATGAATACCCCAGTGAAAAAAGGTCAGCTTTAGCGCTTCACGTGCTGCAGTGACCGTACCGGGCTCACCGAGAGGCGGAGAAAGAAAATGCATCACCGGCTCGGACACGCCAAAAAACATCAGGCCAATGCCCATGCCGGCGGAAAACATCATCGCGAACCACGAGATAAAACTGTAATCAGGCTCTGCATGATCAGGACCCAGCTTGATATCGCCAAATCGGGTTACTGCACAGATAATCACACTCACCAGAATGACCGCCACAACAAGGACGTAATACCAACTGGCATACCGGACGATGCCCGCCTGAACCGACTGAAACATTTCACCCGCACCTGCGGGCCATATAGCGGCCGCCAGAACGGTCACAACGATTAGCGCTACGGCCGTAAAGAACACTGGCGGGTCCACCCGCGAGAAATCTATACCAACCTTTCTTTTGACCATATCGTTGTCGTCCATTTGTTTCACTTCTAGTTATTTTTCGCTTTGAAATCTAAGGTAGAGAACCTTCGACGGGCCAAATATTTGATCAGTTCTACCCTCAGTGTGCAATATTTCTCTTAGTCCTCTACAATGAATTTAATTACAGCTCTAACTAAATAATTGTCCAGGGGGATAAATGTTCCATAAGAAGCGCCTTACTACGGCCATATTGGCAGCTCTTGCCGTAACCGGCACGACAACAGCCATGGCAGAAATCGAAGAAGTGGTGGTCACCGCGACCAAAAGATCAGCAAGCACACAGGATATTGCCGTAGCTGTAACGGCACTGGGCGAGCAGACCCTGACAGACTTTGGCATCACCAATTTTGATGACTACCTGTTACACCTGCCCGGCGTCACCGCAGGCGGGAGCGGCCCAGGACAAAACACTATTTATATTCGTGGCGTCGCTTCTACGACTCCGAACCTGACCACCGCCGGGGTCGCGGGTCTTGCACCCAACGTAGCGCTCTATCTTGACGAGCAGCCCCTTTCCCAGCCCGGTCGTAATCTTGACGTTTACACTGCGGACATGAACCGTGTTGAGGTGCTTAAGGGGCCACAGGGCACACTCTTTGGCGCGAGTTCTCAAGCCGGCACAGTGCGTCTCATTACTAACAAACCAGATCCCTCCGGCAAATACGCCAGTGTCGATGTCGGTGCGGCATACACCAAAGATGGTGATATGAGCAGCAACATCGAAGTGATGGTCAACCTACCGGTTTCTGATGTATTGACGGTCCGCGGCGTCGCCTATGTCGACAACAAGGGCGGCTATATCGATAACGTCGCGGGAACCCGTGACCTTAGTGAGTCAGCGCGATTCCGTGATTTTGGAACAATACGTGCCAATGGCGAGCCCGTGTCACTGCGCCGGGCCGGTTTTCAGACTGAAGCCAGCCTTGCAGCCAGACGCGCTGCAGGCGATACCTTTAATGGTGGTCGCATCGCAGATTTCTCAGGTGTGAACTTTCTGGAGGCGGACAACGCTGCTTTGGTTGAAGACGACTTTAATGAAACAACCTACACGGGCGGTCGGATCGCGATGTTGTGGGATATCAACGAAGACTGGAGTTTACTCGCCGGTGTCGGTTATCAGGATGTTGATTCTGACGGCGTCTTTTTCTCTGACCCAAACCTGGGTGACTATGAAATCCAGCGTTTTGAAGAAGACGGCATTGAGGATGAGTACACAAATTACAACTGGACCCTGACCGGCCGGATAGGTGAACTTGAAGTACTGTATACCGGCGCATTTACCGATCGAGAAACCAGTCAACGGGTGGATTACACCGATTACATGTACGTTGGACAGTACTTACCGTATTACATATGTGATTCTTCGGTCAGCTATCCCGAATACAACTACAGTGATCCCAAGCCCGGCCTGACCGACTTCCTGCCGGGTGGAACCTGTCAGCCACCAAATCTCTTTGTTAAAAGTGAAACGGATCTTGAGGTCACAACCCATGAGATTCGCATCACCACCAGTGAGGCAAACAAAATTCGTGTGACCGCCGGTGCATTTTACAGCGACCTGGAGCTAAAAGAGAAAAACGATTTTACTTATCCCGGAACAACATCCGCTGCTGTTTTCCCTGGTTTTGGCGATCCCCAAACGGGTTTCTCGCCGGGCTACCCATTCCCCAATGCCTATAACTCTGACCCCGGCCCCTTCCCTGCGGACGTCATCTTCCGAAATGACATACGCCGTACCGACGAGCAGATGGCCTTCTTTGGTGAAGTTACATTTGATGTCACCGACCAGGTGGCATTGACATTCGGTGCCCGATATTACGATATCGAAGTCGATTTCGAAGGTGGTGCCAATGGCCAGTTTTGTGACTCATACCAGCCCGAAGCAAACCGTTTTGGCACCAACCTGGACGACCTCTATGACGGCGATGGTTCTTTCACCTTCATCGGTGATTGCGGCAGCGGCGGCAATATCACCTTTAATGAGGGGCAAAGCTTCGACGAGATCAAAGCCATTCTCCTGGCGGCTGACCCATACAGTGTCGGTCGTGGTGCCTCAGTAAAAGCCCCTAACGCCATCAGTGATGGTGAAATTCAGGGAATCGTGAATGCATTGAGCGCACCCGACACATCTGAGACGGATGGAACAATCTTTAAATTCACAGCCTCCTGGACACCGAACAACGACAGCCTTCTTTATGCAACCGCATCCGAAGGTTTCCGGCCCGGAATGTTGAATCGACCGGGTGGCTCCGTCGCTACCGGCTCCAGTTATTCAGTACCCTTTGAACTGGACACTGACGATGTCACCAATTATGAATTGGGCTGGAAGCTGGATCTGTTCGATTACACTGCACGCTTTAATGGCAGCGTCTTCTTCGTCGATATTGAAGACATGCAAACGACGATTTTCGATCCGAGTATTTCAAACCTGTTTTTCTCTGAAAATGCCGCAGACGCGGAAGTGATAGGTTTCGAGGGTGATATCACCTGGGCACCGGCAAGTATCGATGGTTTGATTGTGAATGCGGCTTTCTCGTTTCTTGACACAGAGATTACAAAAGTCCTTATACCAACCGACGACGTAAGGAAAGGCGACGAGCTTGCATTCGCACCTGAGTTTCAGGGCAACCTGAGTGCCCGCTATGAATGGCAGCTCGAGTCCGGACTGACGGCTCACGTGATGCCGCACGTGGCCTATTCTGATAAGTCTTATAGCGATGTGATCACCATTAATCGCGATGAGATCGATAGCTGGGTAATGGTCGGCTTTACCGCGGGGGTGAGCGGCGCAAACTGGACCGCTGAACTTTATGGCGACAATGTCTTTGATGAAGCTGCTGAGCTGTCACGAAACTTTGTATTCGATGTTCAGCGGGTCACTCTGGCACGACCGGCAACCTACGGCCTCAGGGTTTCCTATGACTTTGAGTAATCTCACACTTTAATCCAGCAACGCGTCGAAAGCCCCTTAACGGGGCTTTCTTCTTTTTGTAGAGACCATTTTGTTGGGCTAAAGTGATAAGTTCGTACAACGCTTTGCTGAAAAGCCTTCAGGGGAAATTCCATTAACCAAGAGCAAGTCGACCTTACCGACATCCAGCAGCTGATTACCGGTAAGCAGTTTCAACAGGCCATCGACCAGATTGAAGGTGTGCTCATAGAGGCACCAGACCACGCGGACGCACTTTATATGCAGGCCGTGTGTCTGCGTTACCTTGGTCGACTAGACGAGGCCCTTTTAAGCCTTACCCATTTACAAAAAACTTTCCCTTTGTTCAGCCGGGCATTTCAGGAAGAAGGCCACTTGCAGGTGGCCCTTGCAGACTATGATTCAGCCCTGAGAGCTTATCAACATGCGACCCGGCTCAATCCCGCCCTGCTTGCCAGTTGGAAAGGTCAGCTGGCGATTTTTTCCAAACAGAGAAACCTTGCGGCGATCAACCAGATACAACCGCAACTTGAACGGATCAGCCAGCTACCCCCGCCAATATTGGCCGCCATGGACCTGGTTTCTCAGGGCAAACTGATACGCGCAGAGGATCTGTGCCGGCAATTCCTGCAAAAGGCACCGCAGCATGTGGAAGGTATGCGAGTGCTGGCGGATATTGGTGTCAAGCTGGGTGTATTGGATGACGCCGAATTTTTACTTGAAAGTGCAGCGTTAATTGCACCCGATCACGCCCAGGTGCGAATTGACTACATTGAAGTTCTACGTAAACGGCAAAGGTTTGAAACAGCTTTGGAAGAAGCGGATAAACTTCTTTCGACCAATCCAGACAATCCTCAATTCCAATCTCTGTATGCGATTGTTTGCATGCAAACAGGCGACTACAACCGCGCCCTGGAATTTTTTGAACGCATTCTGACAGTAGTACCAACGGACCCGGGCACACTAACCTCAAAGGGGCACGCACTAAAGACCATTGGCCAAACAGATGCCGCAATTGCATCTTATCGACAGGCCATGGAGCATCACCCGGAACATGGTGAGGCGTATTTCTCACTGGCCAATCTAAAGACATACTCCTTTAGCGAACCTGAGCTTGACATGATGTTGGGCCAGCAAGACAACCCCTTAAGTACCCCATTGGATCGAATTAACGTCAAGTTTGCGCTTGGAAAAGCCTTTGAGGATCGCAGGGAATTCTCTTCATCCTTCGAGCAATACGCCCAGGGGAATGCCCTTAAGAAAGCGCAGTCCCGCTATTCCTCCGAACAAATGATCGAGGAATTCGAGGAACAGAAACGCGTATGTACCAGCGAACTGTTTACTCGCAGGTCCAAAGCAGGATGCGACGCAGCAGATCCAATCTTTATTACTGGACTGCCACGTGCGGGGTCGACCCTGCTCGAACAGATTCTTGCCTCACATAGTCAGGTCGACGGAACACTGGAACTACCCAACATCATCGCTCTTTCTCATCGCCTGAGGCGCGGCACCAGAGCTTCCGCCAACAGCAGTTATCCGGATGTTCTAACCCAGCTAACCGATGAACAACTCAAGGAGATGGGTGAGACCTACCTGCGCGACACAAATATTCATCGCGCCGGGGCACCCTTCTTTATCGACAAAATGCCCAACAATTTTCGCCACATTGGATTGATAAAGCTGATTCTCCCAAACGCAAAAATCATTGATGCTCGCCGGCATCCAATGGCCTGCTGCTGGAGTGGCTTTAAGCAGCTGTTCGCTGAAGGTCAGGAATTCACTTACTCTCTCGAGGATATCGGGCAGTACTACCGGGGATATATTGACCTTATGGACCACTGGCATGACGTGTTACCCGGTGAGATTCTTACGGTACATCATAGTCGCGTTGTAGATGACCTTGAGACTGAAGTCAGAAAGGTTCTCGAATTCTGCGACCTGCCTTTTGAGCAATCCTGTGTCGAGTATTACAAGACAGAACGCAGCATCAGGACACCCAGTTCAGAACAGGTCAGGCAGCCAATATTTCGTGATAGCATTGATGCCTGGCAGGATTACGCGGCCTGGCTTGACCCGTTAAAGGAATCCCTGGGGAAAGACATACGAGACAGCTACAACATCGCTTGATGCATCCCTGGATATACCTATGAAAGATTATGATGAAATACTGGTAGCACTACGGCGAATCACCCGCGCCATTGATCTTCATTCAAAACGCCTTCAGAAAGAAACCGGCCTTACGACCTCGCAGCTACTCGTTATGGATATCATCAGCAAACTGGGCAGCCCATCCCCCAGCACCATCGCACGAGAGATGGTACTGTCGCAGGCGACCGTCACAAGCCTGCTGGACAGGCTCACAAAAAGCGAACTGGTAGTACGTGTCAAAAGTGATCACGACAAACGTTCAGTGGCCGTAGATCTCACGGAACGCGGCAGAGAATTGGTGGGCCATGCTCCCGAACTCCTGCAGGCAGGTTTCCTGAATGAATACCGAAAACTGCCAGACTGGCAGCGACACTCACTCATCGCATCATTGCAGCAGATCGCTTACATGATGGATGCGGAACAGCTGGACGCTTCCCCTATCCTTGATACGGGTGAGCTGCACCACAACCCGGATCAACCGTGATAGAGCAAAACCTCCTGTTCGCGCCAGACTGTTTCCGCTACGCTTTCCACTAAATTTTCCGCTAGACTTTTCGCCGAACACTAATACAGCCACCGGGAGAAAAATCATGAAAGATTTCACCGACAAGGTCGTCGTCATTACCGGGGGTGCCACCGGCATCGGATTCTCCTTCGCCAAACGTTTCGGGGCCGCGGGTGCCAAAGTGGTTATCGCAGGACGTCGACAGGATAAACTCGATGCAGCAGCAACCGCCCTGGAAGCACTAGGCGTCGAAGCCGCCGGCTTCAAATGCGATGTCAGTGACTATGCACAGGTAGAGGCGCTCGCCGACTTTGCAGAAGAACGTTTTGGCGGCGCGGATGTCATCATGAATAATGCCGGAGTATTGATTCCCCCATCCTCGGTCATTGATGCCGACAGGGACCAGGTGCTTCAGATCATGAACGTCAATTACATGGGCGTGTGGAACGGAGCATCCATTTTCGGCAAACGTTTCATTGCCCGGGGAACCCCGGCCGCGATTTATAACATTGGTTCGGAAAATGCGTTCTTCAATATCGTGCCCGGCATGTTCGCCTATGAAAGCGCCAAGCACGGCCTGCATTCCATGACTGACGCCCTGCGTGAAGAGGTACCCGACTTTATTGACGTTTCTTTCATCTGCCCGGGCTTCGTGCAATCAGAAATGACTGAAGCTGCCGGTGACATACCCATGGACGTCGAAGAATATATCGCGATTGCCTGGCAGCAGATCATCAAAGGGGAATATTACGTGGTCTCTCACCCCTATAACGTGGTCTGGATCAAACATCGCTATGACGAGATGATGAAGGCCTATGAAACTTACGCACCCCGCTATGAAGGTGACTGGCAATACGATCCCCGGGCCATGATGGCAAAGGCCGCCCAATCAAAAGAAGACTGACCTCGCTGAGGTTTTCCTGCTGGAACTCGTCATGACTACCAGCACACCAATGCCGCCTTAAAGTCGATTACTTTGAACGACTTGTCATTATAAATCGGCCAGGCATTGCTTCAGTTCGGCCAGCCGCTCATTTTCGGAATCAGCGATAATATCCGGCGATTGTCCAAGCCTTACCAGACGCTTCGCTTCCTGAAAAAACTGTTCTTCGGTCAGTTGCATACCCTGATAAATAATCTGGCCAGACGCATCCAGCTGGAAAAGCGGGGCCGCCTGATCACCACCTTCTATTGCATCAAAATTGGGACCTACCAGACGCTTCAGGAATTCCCGCGATGCCCAGGGCGCCTTGTCTTCATAGGTATCCAGAAATTCAGGCCCGGCGCCATAGCGGGTCGTCGACGGCGACCACGCCGGCGAAACGACCGAGCCGATAAGCAGGTGCGAGGCACCCTCATGCAGGATTAGCGCTTTCGCCGATCCTCCCGGTGCAATCACAATAGGCTGCTGGCCGGCAGAAACGTCAAACCCCATGGTGACTTTTCTGCATGAGCCGTCTTCAGCAAACAGGTAGTAATCCACCGGCCCACCTTCGATGAGTATCTGCACGTCATCTGACGCCATATGATGCAGGTAGCTTTGAGGCATCTCGCTCGTCAACATGAAATAAATCACGTTGTTAGCCGCCTGCTCACCCAGCTCGATCCCTGAAACGTTGACGACCTGGAACAGACCCGACTCAAGATTCATTTCAGTGAGGCCGAGCATATCCACCAGTTCATCGATTCTGTTTTGGGCCATTTTTCGAGTTGCCTGCTTTCTGATCCGCATTCTTCCACACCGAGCTTACACTCAAGTTCACCAAAGATCGTATCAGGGCAGACTTTGTTCCTGCAGGGTTGATGTGTAGTCACTTTTGCACAATTTCCCAAGGAATGCTTTTATCTAGCGAGAATCACGGAGACAGAAATGGTTGAACAGAACAACAGCACCAATCCGTTGCTAAGCAGCCCTAACAAATTGAAGCTGGGCGTATTCGGCGTCAATGTTTCCGGGGGCTGTTCTATGACATCGGTACCCTCGACGATCAAAGCGGAATGGGATGAGTCAGTCAACATAGCCCAGGCGGCTGATCGCGCAGGTATCGAAGCCATGATCCCTGTCGCCCGCTGGCGCGGTATGGGTGGTGAGGTAAATTTTAACCATCGCAATTTTGATCCGTTTACGTGGGCGGCAGGCTTAGCTGCTGTCACCGAACGCATCGGGCTTTTCGCAACCTTCCACATACCCACAGTGCACCCCGTCCGTGCCGCGAAGGAAGTCGCCACTATTGATCATATTTCTGGTGGCAGGTTTTGCCTGAATATTGTGGCCGGTTGGAATGAACGGGAAATTGCTATGTTTGGCACCCCGCAACGTGAACATGACGAACGATACGATGTGGCTGAAGACTGGTTATCACTCTGCCAGGAACTATGGACACGGGAAGGCGAATTTGACTATGAGGGGCCATACTTCAAGTCTCCGGGTGCCTATTCAGAACCCAAACCGATACAGCGTCCCGGCCCCGTACTCATGAGCGCTGGCAACAGCCCCCGCGGCCAACATTTCGCAGCCAAACATACAGACCTGAACTTTGTTGTCGCGCAGGATATCGAGTCAGCGGGCGATATAGCCGCCGAGGTCAAGCGCATTGCCCGTGAGGATTACGAGCGTGACATACAGGTGTTCGGCCAGGCGTATATTGTTTGCCGTGACACCGAAGAAGAAGCCAGGGCATTTCACAATCATTACGTGAACGAAATGGGAGACTGGGACGGCGTTCGCAACCTGCTGGATGTGCTTATTCCCAATTCGCAGAGTGCGCTCGGGGATGGCTGGGAGGCTATGGCTTCTAACTTGATCGCTGGTTACGGCGCACTGCCGTTACTCGGTACCGCCGCCCAGGTCGTCGAAGGGATGCTGGCTTTTTCGGATGCAGGCCTTGATGGCATTACGCTTAGTTGGGTTGACTACCTCAGCGGGATTGGCCATTTCGAAAGGGAGTTACTACCCAGAATGATCGAGGCTGGGTTAAGAGAGAAAAGCTAAGAGAAAAAAGTTAAGGGAGAAAAGCTAAGGGAGAAATAACCCTCACCCCAC
>JABBBA010000148.1:0-6569 GCA_018607685.1 K189A clade bacterium
ATATCTTCCGTCATAGTTCACACGTTCGTTTGTGGCCGTTGGTGTCTTTGTAAAACAGGCATCGGATAGATCATAACAACCGGCGCGTGATTAGTGAGCATCCAGAGAATAATAACTCGCAGGCTGCTGCTGACAGCAGCCCTTCTAGCAACAGATAAAGCTAATGTTTATCGCTTAGGTCCTCGTCCCTCAATATAGTCATCTATAAGCTCGTGGTAACGGCGTATTCTTTTCTCCTGGTTCGACAGATAAACGCCCTTGAAACCCCGGGACCTGAATCCCCTTTGCTGGGTAACAAAGACGAAGACATCGTCTTCGATCCCCGGTCCGATGGACACATCCCCACCATATTCCAACATCGTGAGCTCGGCACCAGTTCCCGCATTAGCTCCCCGCCGTGCATTCTCATTCTGCTGGGAGGCAGGGCTTGCGTACCACCAGTTGTCGAACAGGCATTGCTCTGGATCACTTCTATGGGGACGTGCCCGCAAAAAATGAAAGCCGTCGGACCAAAGTGACACGGCAAAATTAGGAAACAGCGTGTAATGGAATGCGTCCGTAAACTGCTCATCAGGGATTTTGTCGTAATGGGTGAATCCGCGCTCCGGACCAAGACGACGCTTCGCCTGCTGTAACGCTTCACGCGTTTCTTCCGGGCGACCTTTAAAGTCTACCGGGTCAATCTCCCAGTAGCGTAATTCACTCGCGAGGGGATCAACAATATTGCCTTCTTTATCGGTCTGGCCAACACCAAAGCCGCCCTTCATCACCATCCGATTGTGACCCTCATCTGAAAGGTCAAACCGGGTTTCCTTAAAATAAGTATCGATATTGCCACGAATGGCTTTTCTGTCTGTGTCTGGAGTTGCCCCCTGATGGACGGTGGGAACGTGGTATGACTCATTAAAATTGTCCAGCACAACCTTCCAGTTGCAGGGCAGCCACATGGAATTTGCCATCGTCCTCTGCCAGGTTTCTATATTGCGCGCTTCCCAGTCATCCCAAATTGGACCCAGGAAACTCTTAAGACTTACACAATCCGGATCCATGTTGACCCAGATAAACCCGGCGAACGTCTCAGTACGTAATTCCTCCAGGGTAACCTTGTTACAGGGATTACCTTCAGGAAAGTCTTCCTTGTCCGGTGCAAAGTTAAGCGTGCCGTCCGGCAGGAATGCCCAGCTGTGATACTTACAGACAAAACGCCGCAACACAGTCCCCTTGGGTTCCGAGACCAACGGATTCCCACGATGCTGACAAACGTTATAGAACGCCTTCACACCGCCATCCTTCTGTCTGACCATCAGGATTTCTTCTGACCCTACTTCTTCCATTTGCCAATCGCCCGGTTCGGGCAGTTCAGACTCTCGCCCCAGCAGCAGCCAGACCTTGGTCCACATACCCTCCCATTCCTGCTCAAAAAACTCCTTTGAGGTATAACGGGACCCGGGGATCGTATGGCCTCTTGTTTCCTGCTCAGGCCAGCTTTTAACTTCTCTCAATTCGGACATTACTGCTCCTCATAATTCAGACTACATATAAATCCAGTATAACCACTACTGTCAGGGTGTCTCCAGCCCGTCTGCCAGCATTGACTGCTTGCCTACGGAGCCCGCAATATCATTGGGTATCAGGAGGGTCAGGCTGTAGTGTGCAATCTTCCAATCGCCCTCTTCCCTGACAATCACCCCCGTGCCACGGCACCTGCCGAGGGTCGCATTCGTGAGAATCTCATCGAACCAGACTACATCCAGGCCGGGGACCGATTCCAGGTTTCGATCTTCAACAACATAACGCCAACCCTTACCAGTAGAAAATGCCGGTTCTGCATAGTCCTTGAACGCCTTCACGTTCCAACGTTCAGAGGCATCGGTACCCAGAAAAACACCGCCACGGGCAAAGCGAGAAAAATAATCGTCAAAATCCGAATTGGCAGCGGCGGCATGAAACCCATTCAGCAATTCATCAATCGCATGCTCTTCGGCCTTCGATTCGGTATTGGTTAACAGCAAGATGATTAACAGGATCGATAGTCTTTTCATTTTATCCTCGAGATCACAGATCAACTGGTCGCGCCAGGGGTTAATTTTGCCAGTCGTCGAGCGTTCCGCCTTCCAATAGTGGCTCGCATGCGAGCGTGACGTTCGGAGGTAATGGGATAGTTCCACACAATTGCCGCCGCGGTAAAAAACAAGATTGCGGGGGGGATCGTAAAAAGGAGCCTGAGCCCCAGCATATGTTCCTCGCTATTGCCTGCTCCAAGTTGCGGATCGAACCCGATAAACCCAAGTACATTCAACGCAATCCAGCCCCCAAGCGCGGCAGACATCTTGGCCGTGAAGGACCAGGTCGCAAAAAAAGACGCACTTCGGTTATCGCCACTCAGCATGGTATCCAGATCAATGACATCAGCTTTCATTGAATTGGGCAACGCGGCAAAAGAGCCACCGGCAAACCCCGATACGATCGATATTGGAATCATCCACCAAAAATCACCCCAACCATGGAAAATATAAAGCGGGTGCGCGCACCCAATCAAAATAAAACTCGCGGCATAAGCCCGGTGCTTTCCAATCTGGTTGGACAACCACACCCAGAATGGGATGCCTATCAGATTAAACGTGTAAAAAAAGGCCAGCATCACTACCGTCATCTTGGGGGCACCCAGCACATAACCCACAAAAAAAGCATAAAGAGGCGTGGTGATATTGAACGCCGTCGAGCCAATCATCAGCGCGGCAATCAATCTCTTAAATGGACCATTGCGCCACATTAGCCGAAAGCCCTTGGCAATGGGTGTGGTCGAACTAACGTAGTTATGGGTTTCGGGTACCTGCGTAACCGTTAGCAAGACGCTTAACGGCAGCAGGATGACCATCATGACACCGAGTATAGTCATCACCGCTTCGTCCCCGCCGTAGCTAAACAGCACGAGAAACAAAATGGGAACGCCCTGCGCAGCCATGTTACCGACGATGCCTATCGCGGACCTCCAGCCGGTTATCCGCGATCGTTCACTGTAATCATCCGATAACTCAGCAGCCCAGGAGTAGTATGGAATCAGAATCATCGTTAGCGCCAAATACAGACCCATGATGCATGCAAACAGATAACCCGCACCCACCTTGCCGGTGGGCAAAAAAAGGAAATAAAAACTCAAGGTAAGGATTGGCATGCCCGCAACAATCCAAGGTTTTCGTCTGCCCCAGCGGGTCCGGGTTCGATCACTCCAATAGCCGACCAGAGGATCTGTGAAAACGTCCATAACCCGAGCCAGCAGCAACATATTACCCAGCAGGATCAGACTAATGCCCATTTCAGATGTGTAATAGGCGGGAACGAATATGAGTACAGGCGTTAAGGCAAAATGCAGCGGCATATCCGTAACGCCGTAACAGAACAGTTTGAAACGGGATAGGCGTGGCATCGGCTCAGTCATTTCATAACGTTACACTATTTCGAACGACTGGATCATCAAGTATCAACAACGAAAATACACTTGCGGGGACCTGCGGCTTGCGACATATTTATCTTCTCAAGCGAACCTGTTTTCCTACCCTGATTCGCAAGATCCTCATCTGGAAAATCAGTGTATAGACCGAGCGGCCTCAACCTCTATCTTTTAGCCAACAGCACCTGGTTTCTCGCCTTTGGCATCCAGATGGTCGTGTTCGCCTGGCTGATTACCATTCAACTCCATGAATCACCTACTCGGGTAGGCATTGCCCAAATGGCCCTGCTGTTACCCACGCTTGTGTTCATACTGGTCGGCGGCAGCCTCGCTGATCGATATGGTGGGCGGGTAATTGCCATCATCGGCCAGTCCGCTGCAGCACTCGGACCGATCGGGTTAAGCCTGATTATTATTTCAGGCCATCTTAGTTTTCAGACAGTTATCCTTTTTGCCCTATGGATGGGAACTGCACAGGCACTGGTTACACCAGCACGGGATGGACTCCTGTCCAAACTGGCAGAAGGTGCTGTACAGAAACTGGTGATCAAAGTCAGCATGATTCAGTTTGGCATCCAGATACTGGGATTTATGATCGCGGCTAAGGCTGATCAACTTGGCCCTACCATTGTGCTCTGTACACAAAGCGCCATCCTGGCACTGGGCGTTGCCGCATTCGCCGTCCTGAAGGTAGACGAATCAACCAGTCATTCGGATGTCGGATTCACGCGACATATATTCGACTCAATCATCGAAGGATTCAGCACCGTCAGGTCGACACCCGCCCTGCTTACCGTGACAATGCAGAACCTGGCCATGGGCATGTTTCTGATGGGCTCATACATCGTAACAATGCCACTTCTCATCCGGCAAAACTATGAAGGCACCTCATCGGAACTCGCGTGGATGAATATCGCAAATGCCGCGGGCCTGTTCCTCAGCTCAATGACCCTGCTGCGGATGGGCGGTGTTAAAAGACCAGGGCGCGCCTTGCTATTATCGTTGGCAACAGCGGGCCTTCTGCTCGGTTGCGCAGCCTTTGCCAGAAGTTTCGCTGAACTCATCTTCATCATATTTCTTTGGGGAGCTGGCGGCGGACTTGTAATGACCATGTCTCGAAGCATCATGCAGGAACAGGCACCGCCGGAACAACGAGGCCGGATTATGGCGTTCTTTTCCCTCTCGTTCATGGGCGCGGGACTGGTTGGGTCTCTGTTGAATGGTTATCTCGTAGAAGTGTTTCGTGCCGAAGGCGCCCTCCTCTTTGCGGCAACAGGTATTATCGTGGCAGTGATTCTGGTCCGAGTCACATCGTCCATCTGGCACCTTGAAAGCCATTGGGGCGAGGTCTAACGCGGCTCTCCTCACCTGCTATTCAACGCGGGTAATTCGTCTTAACATAAGTTCAATAACCAACAACTCATGGAACTGAGAAGATGGCCAATATTGTTGTATGTGCAGATGGAACCTGGAATCGACCCGAAGATGATATTGAGAAAAACTTTCCGACCAACGTCCTAAAGCTCGCAAGGTCGATAGCACCTCGCTCCGGCGAAAAGAAACAACATGTGTTTTATGATTGGGGGCTCGGCTCCTATCACAGTGGTATTACTGCCGGCGCGACGGGTAGCGGAATCCACAAGAATGTACTGGATGGATTCCGGTACATCGTCCAGAACTACGCATCCGGTGATCGAATTTATCTGTTTGGTTTCAGTCGGGGAGCTTACACCGTTCGTGCACTGTCCGGCCTGATCAATAATTGCGGCATTGTTAAACGCAACGACGCCAACCTGATTAGTCGCGCCTGGGATATTTATAAGAGCCCTGCGAGCAAGAATCATCCCGACGGCGCCGATGCAAAAGACTTTCGCCAGCGCCACAGCCACCGATCCAGAAATGTTCACTTTGTTGGTGTCTGGGATACTGTAGGCGCCTTGGGTATCCCCATCAGCGTAATGGGTTTACTGGACGGCAACGATGAATTCTACGACACGAAAATGGGTGCGAATGTGAAGTTTGCCAGGCATGCACTGGCTATAGATGAAAAGCGCGTGGACTTTGAACCTACCATATGGCGACCAAGGACCGGCGTAGATTTGAAGCAGGTCTGGTTCTGCGGGGTACATTCCGATATCGGCGGCTCGTATCCGCCGGACAGGAACGGCAATTCAGCCTCTGATACCTCTCTGGGATGGATGATGGACCAGGCGGTAAGCGCGGACCTGACCCTGGAACCACATCTCAAAGCAGGTCTTTCAGATGGTACAGGGGCCCGATTACACGAGTCCAGGCGTAAGTTGTTTCGCTTCAAGGCCAGGCTTGACCGCCCCATTGAGCCGGAAGGCATCGACATATGCATTCATCCGAGCGTCAGGGAACGCTATGAAAGCGACCCCTCCTATCGCCCCCCAGAGCTCACAAAACTGGTCAATGCGAAGAGCTGGTCACAGCTGGACGTAGGCACATAAATATTTCGTCGTGTTACCTGTGTGACACAAACCTCAACACTTATGCGACGTAGTTCATATAATTTCGACCGATTGCGTCACACGCCGACACCCTCCACACGAAGCCAACAACCCATATATACCATTGATTTATATTGACTTATTAACTCAAGGCGGTATTTGGCGCGTTCCTTGCAGTCATATTGGCAACGCAACTCAACGGACTGGAATCAATCATGGCAAATAAACACAAAATTTTGCTGGTGGACGACGAGAAACACATTCTGGATTTCTATGGAACGGTCCTCACTAAAAATGATTTTGACTGTATCTGCGTGGAAAGCGGTGAAGCTGCAATGGACATCATGGCCACCGAATCCATCGACGTCATCGTGACCGATTACAAGATGCCCGGTATGAACGGCGTCGAGCTACTCGAAGAGATACTGGAAACCAACCCAACAATGCGCCGCATTATGATTACAGGGTCTTATGGCACCAATGATCAAATGATGAGTGTCCTGGATAACGAGCTGGCCCATAAGGTGCTGTCAAAGCCATGTGGCATGGACATCTTCCTTGGCGCGGTATCTGAACAGATCGGAAAAATCGATCCTGAGACTGATTCCTGACGCTATTCGCGAGCCTTCTCGCCCCCCTGTTTCAAG
>JABBBA010000148.1:6579-7559 GCA_018607685.1 K189A clade bacterium
GGTATTGCGATGGGCATACCCAGGGTGGCGTAGAATAATGCGAAGGTCAGGCCAATCAAAAAGCCCATTTGAGTATCGCTGGCGCCAAGATCATTTTTAATGGGCTCCAACAGGATGCCCATAATCTGTCTATCTACATGGCTTGAGGTATAAACGAGAACAAGAATGCCGAGGGCGTACCAGCGGTACCAGGGCGGCCTTGCGGGACTATCGGGTTGAACGGCCGAGTCACTCAGCCTTCACCGCCTTCATCCGCAAACATAAAGGTTTCCAGTTCCTCGATCGTCATTGATTGCTCTTCAATAATGGTCTTCATGATATCGCCAATGGTAATCATTCCAACCGGGCCCTGACTGCCGACAATCGGCAGGTGGCGGATTTTTTTCTGGGACATGAGGTTCATACAACGGTCCAGTAACGTATCTTCTTTGGCGAACACCACCTCAGCGGTCATGATCTCGGATACTGGGGTGGACTTACTGGACTTGTCATTTAGAACAACTTTCCTCGCGTAATCACGTTCGGAAAGGATGCCGGCGAGTTTTGAGCTATCGTTCGTCACGACCAACGCGCCGATGTTCTTTTCCGACATCAATAAAACTGCGTCGTAAACACTGCTGTCTTCACTGATCGTCCAGAGTTTTCGACCTTTTTGGTCGAGAAGATCACTTACTTTACTCATCTGTTAACCCTTCTTTGTGAACTTTCCTTAACCATAATCTGGTTTGATGACATTTACCATGACCACCTAGAACACCATTCTGCCGAGGCTTTCTGCGACGCAGACGGGTTTATCCGTTCCCTGCGCCTCAACGACTATCTCATTCATGGTCTCCAGCATGCCCCCCTTGATCTCAACTCTTCTCAACGTACTGGTCGCACGAATCTTTGTGCCAACGGGTACCGGTGAAGGAAATCTTATTCGGTCGAATCCATAGTTGATTCCAAGCTTCTGTCCCACAATTTTTGGACCTGCCGCA
>JABBBA010000148.1:7569-14891 GCA_018607685.1 K189A clade bacterium
CTGCCGCAACAGATGCCATTGGTAGATGTCCCATAATCGCCAGGGTGAGATTGCCATGTGCAATGGGTGCACCATAGGGACTCTCTTTAATTGCTCGATCAACATCCACATGTATCCACTGGTGATCCATAGATACGTCTGCATAACCGTTGATTCGATCCTGTGTGACTTCAAACCATTCACTCTGAGAGGTCTGTTCGCCTACCCTGCTCTGCATTTGTTCAAAAGCGGCTTCAAGTACGCTCGACATAGCTGATCACTCCTATTTATCCAATGTTTAAGCTAGCTCAATAGCTTGCACGCCTGCAACTCATCGCTGTAAATATTCGGTCTATCGTGGCCGATATTATCTCATCAGAAATTTCGTTCGTCTCAACGCAAAGTAGTAAACACTTTAGCCATATATGCGTCTTAATAGGCACAGGTCAGGCGAAACACAAAGACCTGCAAACTAAAATTCTTTGGAGAGAAATATGAAATTTAGCAAAAAAGTAACAACAGGTTTAGCCGCATTAGCCTTAACCGTTTCCATGGGAGCTGGCGCGGCGATGGTCAAGGGAACTCATTCGGTCACCCGGGTAGACATCTCGGATCTGGATCTGAGTCACGTTGATGGACAACAAATCATGGAAGCACGATTGAAGCGCGCCGCCAAAAAAGTTTGCGGGTCACAGGATGTGAGAAAGGCTGGTTCACTTGAGAACGTGAGAAAAAACAAAGCCTGTTTTAGTGAGACATTCGCAAAAGCCGTTAACTCAGTTGAAAACCAGTACTTGACGGCTTCTGTTACAGCGAAATAGTACCAATGGCCAACAAGTAAAACGAGGCAACAAGTGCGATTACCCCAATGATCGCGCGCCACATGCGGGCGGCTTCGGCCGCTCGCACCTTGTTGCAAAAAAGGTTGGAGCAAGAGACATAGCGGCAAGAATCATAATTCCAGAGACCTACCTGATCACACCGTAAACACGGGTAGGTTTGATCCTCAGAATCACTCGCTGCTGACTTTCCAGCCAGCCTTCAAAGTCCTCGGGCTCCTGAAACCCAGTGTTCTCAATATTCTTGAACACTAATCGCGTGTTACGAACCAGGTCCTCATTCTCAATCGTCACATCCCCTTCTATCGAAACAAAGTTAAATGGTTCTTCATTAGTGATGACACAGAGATTAACGCGGCTATCTTTTTCAAGCGTCTTGCGCTTGAACGTCAATCCCGGCGTACTTACAACCAGCTCATCACCATCACGCGCATAGGCAACTACTGACGAAACCGGGCTACCGCTTTGGCGCAGTGTGGTTAGCACTGCCCACCGGTATTCGCTGATAAACTGATCAAACGCTTCGTTATCGGAAATCATGTTCTTTACCTTTAGGCGGACTGGATAGTTATAATGCCCGACAATAAAAGGAGATCCCATGCCTAGATTAACCAGCGACGAACAGAAATCCTTTCTTGAGACACCCGGCATCCTGATGCGAATCGCCTGCGTGCGGCCCGATGGCAGCCCACTGGTCACACCTATCTGGTTTGCACTTCATGAAGACAGCATCTGTTTTACACCAAGAGCACAGTCAGAATGGTTCGGTTGCCTGCGCAATGATCCCCGTGTTGCACTTTGTATTGACGAACAAAACCTGCCCTATCGAAAGGTGATTGTCGAAGGCTCTGCGGAACTGGTTCACGACCTGGGTGAGGATGATGCCTGGCGCGATCTTTATCGCAGCATTGCGCAAAGATATGTGCCCGCAGATGCTGCTGAGGCCTACGTCCACAACACGATCGACCAGGCACGGGCCCTTTACAGACTACCCCTGGATAAAAGTGTGGTTAAAAGCTGGCGCATGCCGGTAGAGGGCGAATCACAGACCGGAATCTGGCACCAACGCTACTATGCACCGGGTACAAAATACTCAGAAACCTGACACATTTGCATCTCAATTTTCGGATGATTTTCTAAACACCAGAAACTGGTTGTTGGCCGGCATCGGAATATCTTCAATCAAGTCAAGATGGTTTGTTTTCGCTTTAGCCTGAACGACTTCAATGTCACGAATACCACTCAGCGGATCACGAGATTTGAGCCATTCGTCAAACTTTTCATTGGATAGTGTTGTATAAGCGCCTTCGTACTTATAAGGCCCATAAAGTATGAACAGACCACCGCTATCAAGAAGGCTAGCGACCCCTGCCATCATGTTGGGTATC
Source organism: K189A clade bacterium (assembly GCA_018607685.1). GTDB lineage: Bacteria > Pseudomonadota > Gammaproteobacteria > Pseudomonadales > Azotimanducaceae > UBA9659. The sequence goes on from JABBBA010000148.1 coordinate 9,776, forward strand.
AAATCTGCGGACATAATGTGCATAACGTTGGCGCAAAATACCGCATCAAAGCTTCCGGCAATATCGAACTGCGCAATATCAAGGTAGATGGGCTTCCTTACTCCCGAAAGAGTGATTCCGCCAAGGTTTCGCTCCAGCGCATCAAAGTACGGTTCCCTATCCGTCGGTTGCCAGCTGACGTCTTCAAGCTGGCTCACAAAATGCACCGCATGCTGACCCGAACCACTGCCGATTTCCAGCACCCGCGCCCCCGGCACAAGTAGCCGCTTCAGCTCACCTGTAATGAACTGCTTATTGTTATCGGCCGCATTATTGAAGAGCTCAAAGTTGGCGCTGACTTCATTTCCCATTTATGACACACTCGCTGCCTGTCGAATTTTTAGTCAGTAATTTAAATACCATTCATATAGAAGGAGAGCAAAGATGGCTGCTTACTTTATCGCACAATACACAGTAAATGATCCGGACCTTTATGCGGAGTACTCCGCAGGCGCTGGACCAACACTTGCCAAGCATGGCGCTGAGCTCGTCGCGTTTGACGTTGCCGCAGAATCCATGGAAGGAACGTCCCCGGGGCCGCAGACCGTTATCATCAAATTTGAAGATACTGAAAAAGCAAAAGCATGGTACAACTCAGAGGACTATCAAGCCGTTGTTGGCAAGCGCCTGGCTGCGACCGAAGGTTTCTCCGTTATCTCACAATCCATGAATCCAGGCGGCTAATAACCAACCCGGACTTTTTGGGACAAAAAAAGGGGACGCAGCACATTTTGTAAATGAGCTGCGTCCCCTTTTAGTTTAAGGACCCTACCTGGGTGCCTTACATGTTTTATGCGCGCCAGATACGCTGATTGACTGAGCCAAACATTTCTGACAATTCAACTCGCGTCGGCGTCACCTTTACCGCCACATAATTCGGATCGGTCGGGCCACCCGGAAAGAAATCGTTCAGGTCATAGTCAAGCGCCTCCCAAGCATGGGCGCGGACTGCATCATCCATAATCAACTCAGCTGTGCCTCGGCACATGATGTGAATGAAGTTTGGCGGTGAAACCTGCCACTGCACATCAACGATAGGGTTGTTAGCCATCTGCTTTGCTTTAGGCGTTGCCGGGCCCGTTGCCAGCCAAAGCACATCACCTTCCCAGGTTGGGTGAACCATGCGAACCCTGGGTCCGGTTTTACTCTGGGTAGACCATGCGCTCCAGACCGCTGCGGCACTTGCTTTGCCTACTTCCTCAAAAAAAGCATCTTTTTCCGCCGCTGTAACATCAGCCATATTTAGTTTCTCTCTTTATAGTTAACGTGTATTTCTGGCAAACCGCGCAGGATGAAACTCGGATCTGCTACCGGACGTCCTTTCGATGGATCCAGTTTAAAATCTGCAAAGTGCTCTAGCAGCTCATAAAAGCCAATATTGAGTTCCTGTCGTGCCAACGGTGCACCAATACAGTGGTGCACGCCTGAACCAAATGCCATCTGCATACCCGCCTTTTCACGATTGATATCAACCGAATCGGGGTTTTCGAACTGTCGTTCGTCACGGTTGGCAGCACCATAGCGCAACATCATCATGTCGCCCTCTTTTAAGGCATAGCCACCTAATTCTGTATCTCGTACAACGAGTCTGGGTAAGCCCTGCACCGGCGCCTCAACACGCAAGGCTTCTTCGACAAACGTTTTGACCAGCTTCTCGTCACCGCGAATTTCTTCCTGAAGCGCGGGGTTATCGCAGAGCGCCAACATTCCCCAGCAGAAGGTGCTGGCAGTCGTTTCATGGCCCGCCACCAGGAACTGGTTAAGAACAGAAAGAATCTCGCCATGGGTTAATTGCCTGCCGGCTTCTTCAAGACTTGAATTGGCCAATATAGTGATCATATCTTCCTGGGGTTCAGCCCTGCGAGCCTCAATCAACTTTATCAGCAGCTTCTGCAGATCCAGACCAAGTTGCATTCTGTGTATCAGTGTTTCCGGTGGCACCGGCGCCATTTTCAGGCCAGAGGCTGCAGCTGTCGCTGCTTCATAGAAAAACATTCGGTCCTCCTCAGGAATACCCAAACGGTCCGAAATGATTTCCAGAGGAACAGGACCCGCAAACAGGCTCATGAATTCTGCGGATGTTCTTCCTTTCATTGCAGCAATGTTTTTGTCGATGACAGCCCGTACGCTGTCCTCGCTTTTTTTCACCTGTGTCACGGTAAAAAGCTTCGATACCAGTGATCGGTATTGGGTGTGTTCCGGCTCATCAAGCGTCAGCATCGTTGGTGGAATCTCCACCATCTGCTCATTGATGGCCGTTGCTTCAATCACCTGTTCCGGGGAAAGTGTCGCGAACATCATCTGCTGAGCCCCACCGAGAAACTGATCGTATTTCGAGGAAAAATCATCTGTTCTTTTTATGGCTTCACGTAGCAAGTCATATCGAGTGACAACATGAAGGTTCATTTCCGGCATGAAATGGACCGGTGCTTCATCCCTCAATTGCTTGTAGGCCGGGTAAGGGTCAATCAGATTTTCGGGACTAAATAGTTGGATCGATGATTCGCTCATAATCGCTGTTTCCTGTCCGATGGGGGCTGGAAGGTAGACTACGGCGGCTCAGAGAAACAGTCAAGATTGACGGTTTCAGGCGGGAAGCGGCATTACCATCCCGCTCATATCGCCTTTGCCTTCATCGTTATAAAGCACGTTGTAGCTTCGCCTGCTAAACAGCCATTTGCCATCAACACGCTGGTATTCATCGGCATAGGTACCGATGTTAAACATGCCGCTTGTCGAACCCTGGGGCCGGAGATGCTCCGCGAGATTCCATCTGCCAGTGGCGGATGCGCCATCAATGTCAAGCGTGCCCTGGTAAACCAGCTGAGCGACGAATTCGAATCCGCCCATGGCGTTATTCCACATACCGACTACCGCATCCTTTCCGGCTATTTCGTTGCCCATCAGGTCCCATACCCCGTCATCCGTCCAGGTGCTTGCCCATAGAGGGCCATCACGGCGGTTAACGGCATCGGCATAGGCTGCTACCAGATGCCTGATAGCGAGCTCATCTTCTACAGGATTATTCATCAGTTATTTCCGTTTTGGCTGTTGATCGGTCTACTTCGCTGACATCGGCGAACATGTCGGTTAGCTGGTCTTTAAGCCAGGGAATCATTTTTTCAGGAATATTGCCCGTGGTGACTCCCCGGTTTGCCATGCCTTCTAGCAGGAACATGGTCAGCAGGTTGGCCGTTCCAAAATCTTCGGATTGCGCCAGGTCGGGAAAAACGTTTACCGCAACCTTGGCCCATGATTCATCCAGCTCCTGATTGGCCAGGGCCATGGCTTCCTTGAGATCATCATCGGTTCTTGCGGCCACTTGCAGCTCATGAAACACGGTGAATAAGGGCGAATGAAGTTGCTGCCAGTAGGCGTCGATTCCCTCACTGATCCGGGAATGCTCGGCACCTTCGTTTATTTTTAGTTCCTGCTCTTCAAATATCTGCAGCCTCTTGAGATTCAGGTACCTGACTGCCTCGCGAACGAGCAGCAGCCTGGATGGAAAATGATGCAGCATCGCACCGCGGGAGACCCCTGCCTGCTTGGCGACTTTCTCAGTGGTGGTAGATCCGTAACCCAGATCATAAAAGCAGGCCAATGCAGCCTCTAAAATGGCAGCACGCGTATTCTCGCTTTTGGTTTGTTGCCATGTCTTGTCGCGGTTGTCTGCGACTTCATTGGGCGTTGGAAGACTCATGGGCTTGTTTATGCTGTCTACAATCTGTTTTTATAGTACCCCCTTTGACTGCTGCAGTCATCCGACTAAGAGGTTGCCCTATGGCTACGCCGAACATTTTACTTGTGACCAAAGGTCATCCGTTTGAACGTGATGCATTCTTTGGCATGTTTGATGATCTGGATGTGAATTGGACCCACGTCGAACAGCCCGCTGCGCGGGTGTTTTTCGACACTGAACTCGCAGCCGACTATGACGCGCTGGTGATGTATGACATGCCCGGTATTCAATTTGGTGCAGACGGACCCCTGTGGGAAACACCCACTGAGAGCTACAAAAAAGGTATGTTGAGTCTACTGGAAGCTGGAAAAGGCATGGTGTTTATGCATCACGCTATTGCTGGTTGGCCGGCGTGGGAAGAATATGCCGAGATTATCGGCGGCCGCTTCCTTTACCTGCCGGAAACACTAAGGGGCAGCGCCAAACCGGACAGTGGCTACAGACACAAGGTAGAGCACACCCTGAAAGTGCTCGAGAATCATCCCATTACAGAGGGATTACCGGCGGAATTTCCAATGACCGACGAACTGTACCTTTCAGAGGTTTTTGAGAACAGCATCGAACCACTACTCGCGAGTAACTATGATTTCACACGCGACAATTTTTACTCAGCAACTAAAGCGGTTAAAGACGGCAAAATGTTCGACAACGAAGGCTGGGAGCATCCGGATGGTTCTAACGTTGTTGGTTGGGTAAAGCACTATCGTAATAGCCCTATCGCCTACCTTCAGGGTGGTGATGACCCTGATGCGTATTCATCCATACACTATCGCCGGTTGTTGCAGAACTCAATCAACTGGGCCGCAAGCGACGCCGCACTTGACTGGGCTCGACTAAGAAAGTGACCTAGCGAAAGTCATCCCGAATGCATCTTCGATAAATTTCTTCGCCACGAACGTAAGGGTCCGGGAAGCTGTCTCGCAGGTCTTTAGACCTGATCTCCAGGCTGACATCCTTTCCTGACTGACAAATCTGCTCGAGATCTTTACGTCTCGCTTCCCCTTCCCCAAGGCAACAGCGACCGTCCACGGCGGCGCCAATGTAATCCATGCCGTTCATCTCGCTCGAATCCTGGAAAAAATCACAGGCCTGTAGGTACGGGAATAACGAAAACTCAAGATCCGGCAGCGGGTTACCGGCCCGATTAATGTGCATCAGGTCTATCAGGATGCCTGCTGCAGGGTGATCTACTGATTCGACAAATGCCTGCGCCGCATCCAGGTTCTTGATGCTCGTAAATTCTCCGAATTCCAGGCAAATCCGAATGTCGTCACCTGCTCGTTCACAAAGCTCCCGGAACTGATCGACCGAAGCATCAAAGTCCTCATGGCGGGAAAC
>JABBBA010000348.1:0-9016 GCA_018607685.1 K189A clade bacterium
CCTTTAGCTTTCTTGATACAAACCGGGTCAAGGTCCATGCCGGTCACGTAGTAGATTCGGATCTATGCAAGCCAGGTAACATTCTTGAGTTATCCTCGAAAGGTTTACTCGTGGGTTGTGGCAATCAGGCCTATCTCATAGAGAAAATCCAGCTTCCTATTGGAAAAGGAGCCATCTTGTCTGGCGCAGATATGTTAAATGGTTGGACCGACACCTTGAAAGTTGGCTCAACATTCGGTGAAAAAATCGGATGAGTGAGTATCTTGAAGTCGCAAAATCCCTGTCTAGAATGTTGGAAGAAGACCGTCATCTGGGAGACTGTCTGGAAAACACGAGCCCAATTTCCCAACAAATTTGTTATGGCGTAACCCGGAACTGGTTTTATTACGATCGGGTGATTGAAGCACTACTCGACAAGCCGCTACCCGAGAAACATCTGGATCTTTGGCTGATTCTCATGGCGGGCCTCTACAGCATGGACCATCTTCATCGCCCACAACATGCCTCTGTTAACCACGCTGTCGAATCAGTAATCAAACTCGGCAAACCCTGGGCCAAAGGGTTAGTCAACGCTGTTCTCAGGCGCTATGGCCGCGAAGTGGATACCCTGAAGCTACAGATCGTCCAATCAGACGAGGCAAGGTTGAACCATCCGCAATGGTTGATCGAACTCATCAACACTGACTGGCCCGGGCATCCTGAAATTTTTGAGCACAACAACAACCAGCCCCCTATGACGCTCAGGGTTAACACATCAAAAATAGCCAGAGATGACTATATTGCCAAACTGGCTAACGAGGATATTGAGGCGCGAGCCGGGGCCTTCGCCCCATCAGCGGTAATACTTGGCAAGCCAATGCCCGTCGAGGCACTACCCGGCTTTAAGAACGGTGAGGTCTCTGTGCAGGACGAAGCGCCGCAATTGGTGCCCGGGCTAATGAACCTTAAACCGGGTCTATCGGTCATTGACGCCTGCGCGGCACCCGGCGGCAAGACCTGTCATATGCTGGAAAGCGAACCAGGCATAAAGCTGACTTCGATTGACCGGGACAGGAAAAGGATTCACCTGATTACCGAGAACCTGGAGCGCCTTTCCCTGCAGGCTAACGTGATCACGGAATCGTTCGAGCAATATGCAACTGACACCAAATTTGATCGGATACTGGTGGATGCGCCATGTTCTGCGACCGGCATCATTCGGCGGCATCCCGACATTAAGTTGCTGCGAACAAAATCGGATGTTGATAAGCTTTCATCAATTCAGAGAGCACTTTTAGACAAGGCCTTTGACTTACTCGCAATCGGTGGTGAACTGCTCTATGCAACCTGCTCCATTCTTCACCAGGAGAACGACAAAATTATCCAGGATTTTCTTGATGGCGACACCAGCAAGGAACTCATGCTTCTGAGTCATCCGGGATGCAGTGAAAGCTCTACGCTGATCCCAACGGAATTCGGCCTGCAATTCCTGCCAACGGCCCAGGAACACGACGGCTTCTATTATGCCGGCATTCGTAAGGTGGCCACATGAAGATCATCATCCTTGGGGCCGGTGAAGTTGGCGGTAACCTTGCCCAGAACCTGACCCAGGAAGCGAGCGACATCACCGTCGTCGACACCAATAGCGATCGCCTGAGAGAACTCCAGGACAGGTTTGATATTCGGACAGTTAGAGGCATGGCTTCGCATCCGGACATCATGCGTCAGGCAGGCGCTGAAGACGCCGACATGCTTATCGCCGTGACCAATAGTGATGAAGTCAACATGGTCGCCTGTCAGGTTGCCTACACCGTCTTCAACACGCCAACCAAGATTGCCAGAATCCGTTCATCCGCTTACATAAGAGATGGCGGAATTTTCCGCAACGATGCGATGCCGGTCGACGTTATTGTCAACCCCGAAGCCATTGTCACCCATGACATCCGACGGCTTATTGATAATCCCGGTGCCTTGCAGGTCATGGATTTTGCAGAAGGCCAGGCGCAACTGGTTGGCATCAAAGCCTATTATGGCGGCCCCCTGGTGGACCAGGAACTACGCTACCTGCGCCAACACATTCCTACCGTAGATACCCGGGTCGCCGCTATTTTCCGGAAGAATCGGGCGATTATTCCACAGGGAAATACGGTCATCGAAGCAGATGATGAGGTTTTCTTTATCGCTGCGAGTAAAGACATCAAGAACGTCATGTCAGAAATGCGGCGCGTCGAGAAGCCCAACAAAAGGATTGTCATCGCCGGTGGCGGCCATATTGGAGAGCACCTGGCGCGAACAATTGAAAACCGATATGGCGTAAGAATTATTGAACACAATCGACAACGTTGCTACGAACTATCGGAAACCCTCGATCGAACAATCGTACTATCCGGTGACGCTTCTGATCGGGATTTGCTGCTAGAGGAGAACATCGAGGAAACTGATGTCTTCTGCGCCGTTACTAACGACGATGAAGCCAACATCATGTCATCCATGTTGGCAAAGAGTCTGGGTGCAAGGAAGGTTATCACCCTCATCAACAATCCAGCGTATGTTGATCTTATCGAAGGGGGAACGATCGATACCGTTATCAACCCTCAGCAAGCGACCCTTGGTTCTATTCTTACTCACATCAGACGAGGCGACGTTGCGAGAGTGCATTCGCTAAGAAGAGGTGCCGCGGAAGCTATCGAGGCGATTGCTCATGGCGATAAATCGAGCTCTAAAGTGATCGGCCGAAAAATCGAGGATATCGACCTCCCACCGGGGACCAATATTGGGGCAATTGTCAGGGGCGATGAAGTCGTCATTGCACATGACGACATAGTCGTAGAATCAGGTGACCACGTAGTGCTCTTCCTGGTCGACAAAGGGCGTATCAAAGATGTGGAGAAGCTTTTTCAGGCTCCACTCAGTTTCTTCTAGGTAAAGTATGCATATACAGATAGCCATCAGGGTTCTCGGAAGCCTGTTGATGATGTTCAGCCTGACGATGCTTCCCCCTGTTCTGGTTTCTTTCATCTACCAGGATGGTGCGACAGGCATCTTCACCAAAGCATTTGCTATTACATTCGTCGTGGGGTTTTTGTTGTGGCTGATGTTTTTCAGGAACCAGGCGGACATGCGTATCAAGGACGGGTTCCTGGTGACGGTGTTGTTTTACATTGCCCTCGGCGCTTTTGGTGCGCTGCCGTTTATTGACGAACAAGGCCTCGGGCTCTCCGTTCCCGATGCTCTGTTCGAGTCCTTTTCTGGACTCACCACAACGGGCGCAACCGTCATTGTCGGGCTGGATGAACTGCCGAAATCGATCCTCTTTTACAGACAGCAACTTCAGTGGCTTGGCGGGATGGGGATCATTGTGCTTGCCGTTGCGATTTTACCAATGCTCGGCATCGGTGGGATGCAGCTCTACCGGGCAGAGACACCCGGGCCGGTTAAAGATTCCAAACTGACACCTCGCATTAAAGAGACAGCACTAGCTCTCTGGTCAATCTATCTTGGCCTCACTATCGCTTGTGCCATCGCTTACTGGGGCGCAGGAATGACTGGCTTTGACGCTATCTGCCACAGCTTCTCGACTATCGCTATTGGAGGGTTTTCTACTCACGATGCCTCGATTGGCTATTTCGATTCGTGGATTGTCGAAGCGATCGCCATCTTCTTTATGGTGCTTGCGGGGATAAATTTTGGCCTTCACTTTTTTTCATTCAAAGAAAGGTCACTGCTGCATTACTTTAAGGACGACGAGGTGAAGTTTTATCTCTCCATCCTGTTTACCGCGACAGTGGTAGTGACCGGGGTACTCTGGTACGAGCAGACCTATACATTCGACCAGGCGATCAGGTTTGGGCTGTTTGAAGTCGTTTCGATATTTACGACCACTGGATTTTCGACAACGGATTTCGCCGCATGGCCGAACATGCTGCCTTACCTGATTTTTTTCGGTGCTTTCACCGGAGCATGTGCCGGATCCACCGGTGGAGGTATGAAGGTCATTCGGGTCATGCTGATCTGCAAACAGGGATTACGAGAGGTACATCGCCTGATTCATCCCAACGCGGTCTTTCCGGTAAAAGTTAACCATCGGCAGGTTTCCGGTCAAATAATGGAAGCTGTCTGGGGATTCTTTTCCATCTACGTGATCGTTTTTCTATTCATGCAGCTTGCATTGATCATGACCGGCATGGATTTTGTGACGGCTTTTTCAGCCGTTGGTGCAACGATTAATAATCTCGGTCCAGGCCTTGGGGCGGTGGCTGTCCATTACGCGGATATTTCCGATACCGCCAAGATCCTGCTCTGCTTCACCATGGCGCTCGGCCGACTCGAGATCTTTACGTTATTGGTACTTTTTTCGCCCATGTTTTGGCGCAAATAGTTTTGGCGCAAATAGTTTTGTCGAAAACAGAGGAGTGCGATCTAAAGTGCGCCCCGAAATGAAGGCTCCAATGAATAAAGTACGAGACAAATGGAATCGAATCTATTCAAAAGAAAGACTTCCGGGAATGCCTTCAGCAGTACTCACCGACAATGCCGATATCCTGCCTACCGGGGGAGTAGCGCTTGACCTGGCATGCGGGTTAGGAACAAACAGCCTGTTCCTGGCGGCAAGGGGATTGGAAGTTCACGCCTGGGATATATCCGAAGTTGCAATCAGCCATCTCGCTGAACAGGCCAGATCACTCGGACTCAACATACAAACTCGAGTGGTTAATATCACTGCTGCAGCACTGCCGACCGAAAGTTATGACCTGGTGGTCACCAGCCATTATCTGGACAGATCCCTGCCGCCGGCGATCATGAAGGCTGCGCGCCCCGGGGGCCTCATTTGCTACCAGACGTTTACAGCAGAAAAACTGGTCAATAAAGGTCCGAGCAATCCTGATTTTCTGCTGCAACCAAATGAACTGCCGTCATTCGTTCCTGGTTGCGAGATACTCGCCGCCACAGATCAAAGCCACAATACAAACGAAAACGATCCCCTGGCAGGTAGAGCCTTCATCATCGCCCGCAAACCGGGGGTTAGTGACGGCGACTAATGGATACCAGGTGGTTTATTGAACCGATAAATCTTCTCTGACCCTGCAGGTCTCTCCCTGAACCGCTTGTAATCCCACTGGTATTGCGACGGAGCAATTTCAGCGCAGACCTGCATGAGGTCGTTTACCGCGTGGGTAGAAATCGTTTCATCGGGATCATAGATCGCGGAGCCCGGCGCAATAATGTGTGCTTCAAACAGCCCTTTATCATTTCGTAACATCGTAATACCCAGGGCTCTGGCACCGGTTTTTTGCAGTAGCCTGCTCGCCAGCACATCAGTCAATGCCGGATGTCCAAAGAAAGGTACAAATTTTCCTGAGGCAGGCACCTGGTCAGGCAGAATCACAACAGTTCCACCGTCATTCAGTGTTTTATACAACTGCTTTAGGCCTGATCGTGTCGTCGGCACCATGTGATTACCGTGACGTTCGCGCACCTTCTGCATCACTTTGCGCATGTAATCCTGTCTGGGGGGTTGGTATAACGCCGTCATATGGCCATATCGCCTAAAGAAAATGTTGAACAGTTCCCAATTACCCATATGTGGCAACAGCACCAGAAGCCCGGCGGAATCACTGAGATGTGACTGCAGCAGAGTCTCGTCGTGCACAACCTGAATCCAACTATCGATTCGCTCAATATCCCCTAACCAGATCGCCGGTGTTTCCAACAACGTCTTGCCGGTTTCAATCAGACTCTGTCTGGACAACTCACCGTTGTCAGGTAATTCATCTGAAAAAGCAGGTAAACACAGCTCAATATTTGCTTTGGTAACCCGGGCTGAGCGGGTATCCAGCCTATCGTTCAGAATTCCTACAAACGTGCCCAGGCCCTGGGTGACTTTTCGTGGCAACAAGCTCAAGAGATAAAGAAGAGTTTGAACAAGGACCGCCATTATTTTGACAACCGGAGGCATTCCTCGTGCCTGAAACAGCTCACAAGATGATCATTAACCATTCCCGTCGCCTGCATGTATGCATAGCAAATCGTAGAGCCCACGAACCTGAAACCGTCTTTTTTCATTGTTTTGCACATGCGGTCAGATGCAGGCGTCGTCGCCGGGACCTGCTCTAAGGAACGAAAGCGGTTCTGCCTCGGTGTATGGTCCACGAACTGCCAGACATAGTCAGAAAAACTGCCGGTTTGCTCCCGCAGATCCAGGAATAACCGGGCGTTCGACACAGCGCTTTCAACTTTGAGCCGATTCCGAACAATTTCCGGGTTTTGGAGCAGCTTGTTGATACGAGCGGGCGTATATCGCGCCATTTTCTCAGCGTCAAAGCCATCAAAGGCCTTTCGATAACCCTCTCGCTTCTTGAGAATTGTTATCCACGACAAACCAGCCTGGGCTCCTTCAAGCAGAAGAAACTCAAAAAGCTGCTGGTCATCATAGTTGGGCGTACCCCACTCATCGTCGTGGTATTTTTCATACAACTCATTCCCGACACACCAACCACATTGCCTGATTTCTTTTGCCATAATCAGCAGGTTATCTGATTTCTGATCGTCGATGTATACTTACGCCCTTTTTTGCCCGGGACGGCTCCGTACCGCCCCAATGTTACGAAGAGAACGTCAATGACATTCCAAAACCTAATACTTTCGCTGCAGACTTTCTGGTCCGAACAGGGCTGCGTACTCATGCAACCCTATGACATGGAAGTCGGTGCAGGCACCTTCCATCCAGCGACCTTTCTAAGGGCAATTGGACCTGAAAACTGGCAGGCGGCTTATGTTCAGCCCTGTCGCCGACCAACGGACGGACGATACGGAGAGAATCCAAACAGATACCAGTACTACTATCAGTATCAGGTCGTCATGAAGCCCTCACCACCTAATTTCCAGGAGTTATACCTGGCGTCCCTGGAACATCTGGGCATCGATACCAAAACCCATGACATCAGGTTCGTCGAAGATAATTGGGAATCACCAACCCTGGGGGCATGGGGCCTTGGTTGGGAAGTCTGGATGGACGGTATGGAGATCACGCAGTTTACCTACTTCCAGCAGGTCGGTGGTCTCGAATGTTATCCGGTAATGGGAGAAATCACGTACGGACTGGAGAGACTGGCGCTCTACATTCAGGGTGTAGAGGATTTTAAGGACCTGATCTGGACCGAGAACGGAGATAAAAAAGTCACCTACGCTGATGTCTACCATCAGTATGAGGTCGAAATGTCCCGTTTCAATTTTGACATGGCAGATGTCGATGCCCTGTTTGCCCAGTTCGATTTTTGTGAGAAAGAAACCATCCGCCTGCTTGAAGCAGATTTGCCGCTACCGGCTTACGAATTCGTCATGAAGGCTTCCCATGCTTTCAACCTTCTGGATTCCCGTCACGCTATTTCGGTCACAGAGCGTCAACGATTTATTCTGAGAGTAAGAACCTTGTCCCGGGGCGTTGCGCAAAAATATTTCGATTCAAGACAGGCACTCGGCTTTCCTCTGGCGGACGATGATACCCGAGCATTTGTAGAGAAGGAGCTCAAGCGTGCCAACTAATACACTTTTACTAGAGGTCGGTACTGAAGAGCTTCCACCAAAATCTCTAAACAAACTCCGGCTGGCATTAGAACAGAATATCAAAACGGGTCTCGACCAGGCCGAGTTATCCCACGGAGAGGTAGAAAGCTTCGCCACTCCTCGTAGACTCGGCATTCTGGTTCATGACCTTGCGGACCGTCAGCCAGACCAGAACATAGAAAAACGCGGCCCTGCAGCTAAATCTGCATATGATGATGACGGAGAACCCACCAAAGCACTGGCTGGTTTCATGAGAGGTTGCGGCGTCGCCGATCAATCTCAGCTGGACACTATTGCAACTGACAAGGGCGACTATCTTGTCTATCGAGCAACCAAGAGCGGCCTTGATCTGGCATCCCTGCTGGAAGACCTGGTTGGGGCCGCCCTAACTGCCTTACCCGTTGACAGAAGAATGCGCTGGGGGAAGAGCCGTTTGGAGTTTGTTCGACCCGTACAGTGGCTCGTTTGTCTCTACGGAAGTACAGTCATTCCAATTCAACTTCTGGGTAAAAAGGCTGGTAACACAAGCTCGGGCCATCGATTCATGTCCGATGGGCAGTTCGAAATAAACAAGGCTGACGACTATGTTGAGGCGTGCAGGAGCAACTACGTCCTGGCGAATTTCACCGAACGAAAGAACCTCATCCAGGAGCAAATTGTGAAACTCGCCTCCGAGGAAACCGCCCAGTTGGAAATCGATGAGGACCTGTTGGATGAAGTCACTTCGCTTGTTGAGTGGCCAAGGGCACTGGCAGGTGGTTTTGATAGCGCATTTTTAGATGTCCCGCCAGAGGTGCTAATTTCCGCGATGAAAGAGCACCAGCGTTATTTTCACCTGATCGATAACACCGGGAAACTGGCCCCAAGGTTTATCACCATTTCCAATATTGAAAGTCTGGATAGTTCACAGGTTGTTGCCGGTAACGAACGCGTCATACGACCGCGTCTAGCGGATGCGGCATTTTTCTTTGAGCAGGATACTCGAACTTCGCTGGAACAAAAATTTTCAAGGCTAGAGAACGTGGTGTTCCAGGTTGACCTGGGTACCTACGCTGAAAAATGCCAGCGTATCTCCAAGCTCGCTGCCTATATAGCGCAGCAACTGGATGTAGACACAAACACTGCATTGCGAGCAGGTAAGCTCTGTAAAGCAGATCTGGTCAGCGATATGGTTGGGGAGTTTCCTGATCTTCAGGGAACCATGGGGAGTTACTACGCCCGGCATGACAAAGAAGCGGAAGATGTTTGTGTTGCGATCGAGCAGCACTACAGGCCAACGCAAAGTGGCGGTATCCTGCCAACGACTGACGTGGCCTCCTGTGTCGCACTGGCGGACAAGATTGATAGCCTGGTGGGGATCTTTGGCATTAACCAGCCCCCAACCGGTTCCAGAGACCCCTTTGCACTTCGCCGTGCTGCTTTAGGCGTAATCAGAATTCTTGATCTCGCTTTTGCCTTAAAACACCTCCGAAAT
>JABBBA010000348.1:9026-14887 GCA_018607685.1 K189A clade bacterium
CCTTTGCACTTCGCCGGCAATCCCTCGGCGTCATTCGAATCTGTGTCGAAAATCAGCTAAGCCTGCCACTGGATGATTGTCTTGTTGAGGCATCCCGGCTGTATGGAAAAGACTTCGAAACAGCCAAAGTTTCAAACTACATTATAGAGAGATTGACCAGCTACTATCAGGAACAAGGCATTTCTGGCGATGTAGTTGAAGCAGCGACGAACAGTGCTAATGGCTCGGTGAATCTGCTTGAGATAGACGATGTAGTTCGAACGCTCCAGACCTTTCGCAATGGGCCAACCGCAGGAAGCATCGTAGCGGCAAACAAGCGGGTCGCTAACCTTCTCAAAAAGGCCGGGCCCGATGGTCTAACCGCCACTTTCGACGCTACCCTTGCGACCGATAACGCTGAAGTAGTACTAGGTCGTGCGCTGGCTGAAATGGATCTCAGCAAGAGTAAAGGCGCAGGGGCAAAGCTCGAGAAACTAGCCGTTCTGCAGGAGCCCGTTGATAACTTCTTTGACGAGGTGATGGTGATGGCAGAAGACGAGAAAGTTAGAAATAACCGCCTTGGGCTTCTTCAGGAACTAAGACATCAATTCCTTGAGGTAGCGGATTTCTCGCTCCTACAATAACAAAACAGAGCAATGGAGTTCGATCATGGCCTCTTTCGTCATTCTCGATCGTGATGGTGTCATAAACGAAGACTCAGAGGACTATATAAAGTCTGCCGATGAATGGATTCCGATCCCCGGATCGCTCGAAGCCATCTCACTGCTTTGTTCAAACAACATTGATATTTATATTGCCACCAACCAGGCCGGTGTTGCTCGAGGAAAACTCACACTCGACGCACTCGATGGGATTCACAGGAAACTGGTTCATGAAGTTGAAGCAGCAGGGGGCAGGATTATTGATATCAAATTTTGTCCGCATCATCCGGACGAAAATTGCCGGTGCCGTAAACCAAACCCAGGATTGCTTGAAGACCTGGCAAGCAGCTACCAACTAAATCTAAGCGAAGGATACTATGTCGGCGACTCGCTTAAAGATCTAAGAGCGGCAGAGTCAGCTGGCTGTACCGGCGTACTCGTGCTGACAGGCAATGGAGTCGAAACCCGGCACCTGCGCCCTCTCCATGAACCTACTTTTAGCAACCTGCTTGCCTTCGCCAAGAACTTGACCTCGTGATGTCAATTCGACATCAAACCATGCTAGACGTCAAGGTTTGCAACGGCTAGAGCATTTTCTTCAATAAACTCTCGTCGTGGTTCAACCTGGTCACCCATCAAAGTAGTAAACACACGGTCTGCCGCAATGGCATCTTCAATAGTCACCCGCAGCATTGTTCTGCTGGTGGGATCCATGGTTGTTTCCCACAGCTGATCAGGATTCATCTCACCAAGCCCTTTGTATCGCTGACGAGTCTGCCCCCTTAGTGCTTCCGTTTGCAGCCAATCCAGCGCTTCTGCCAGCCCCGGTACATTCTCAGACTTTTCACCTTTTCGGACCCGTCCATTTTCATGAATAAGGTCAGTGGTTCGTTCATAGAAATCCGCAAAGGCCTGGTAGTCAGCCGACGCAAAGTAATCCCGGTTAAGCACATAATCACGCCTCACGCCGTTTCGTACGGTTGTTACGTGTGGATAGTAGAGATGCCTTTCCTTGTCTTCCTGAACAGTCACTTCATATTGAATTCTGGGGGTATTAAACAATGAAAGCCTGGATTCCAGTTTCTCGGTCCATGCCTGCACTGCTGCCGCTTCCTTTAGCTGTTCCGACGTCAGCCGGGGGAGATAAATCATCTCTCCCAACACCGGAAGTGGATAAACCCGATCCAGTCGCCGCATCATGGTTTGAATCGTATAGTAGCTCTCGGCCAGGCTTCGAAGCTCGTCGCCATCAACAAACTCTCCATTCCCTCGATCAAGACTTGCGTCCTCAAGAGCCACTTCCAGAAGATATCGAGTTAACTCGCCTTCATCCTTAATATATCGCTCGGATTTGCCTCGCTTCATCTTGTACAGCGGGGGCTGGGCAATCAGCAGATGCCCACGTTCGATAAGTTCAGGCATATGCCTGAAGAAGAAGGTTAGGAGCAAAGTACGGATATGAGCACCGTCCACATCAGCATCCGTCATAATAATAATGCTGTGGTACCTGAGTTTGTCCGGGTCGAATTCATCCCTTCCTATTCCGCAGCCCAGTGCCGTTATCAGCGTACCGACCTCAACCGAAGACAGCATCTTGTCAAAACGAGCTTTCTCCACATTCAGGATCTTACCTTTGAGAGGCAATATCGCTTGATTCTTCCTGTCGCGACCCTGTTTCGCAGAGCCGCCCGCAGAATCACCCTCCACCAGATAAATTTCAGACTTGGCGGGATCCTTTTCCTGACAATCGGCCAGTTTCCCGGGCAATCCAGCGATATCAAGCGCACCTTTCCGCCTGGTCATCTCCCGGGCCTTACGCGCGGCTTCCCGAGCCCTGGCCGCATCAATCATTTTTTGTACAATCGCCTTGGCTTCCTGTGGTTTCTCAAGCAGGTACGCTGAGAAATAGTTACCCATTTCCTGTTCTACGGCTGTCTTTACCTCTGAAGACACCAGTTTTTCCTTTGTCTGTGAGGAAAACTTGGGATCAGGCACTTTCACAGAAATAATGGCCGTTAATCCTTCACGCGCATCATCCCCGGTAGTGTTGATATCAGACTTCTTGGCGAGCCCTTCTCTCTCGATATAATTATTGAGGCTTCTCGTCAGTGCACCTCTAAAACCAGCAAGGTGGGTACCACCATCGCCCTGGGGTATGTTATTCGTATAGGCCAGCACGGTTTCCTGATAAGTATCATTCCATTGAAGCGCAACCTCGACTCCCGTCCCGTCTTCCCGGTCAACGGCAAAATGGAAAATCTCATTAACAGGGGTCTTGTTGGTATTCAGGAACTCAACAAATGTTCGTAAACCCCCTTCGTAATTGAACTTTTCCTGCTTACCGCTACGTTCATCCGTCAGCTCAATGGACACCCCGGAGTTCAGGAACGACAGCTCCCGTAGTCTCTTGGCCAGAATGTCGTAGTGAAACTCTATATTGCTAAAAGTCTCGGGCGACGGCTTAAATCGGCAGCTAGTGCCCGTTTCGCTGGTTTCACCGACGACCTTTAACGGAGAAACAGGTACTCCATCGTTGTAGGTTTGTTCCCATATTTTCCCTTCACGCCAAATTGTCAGGCTGAGCTCCGACGATAGAGCGTTAACCACGGAAACCCCCACGCCGTGAAGGCCGCCGGACACTTTGTAATTGCTGTCGTCGAATTTGCCGCCCGCGTGCAGGACAGTCATGATCACTTCCGCTGCAGATTTACCTTCTTCTTCGTGGATATCGGTTGGAATACCCCTTCCATCGTCAGAAACAGTAATTGACTCGTCAGGATGAATGAGAACTTTAATATCCGAGCAATAACCCTCCAACGCCTCGTCAATAGAGTTATCTACCAGTTCCTGAACCATATGGTGCAGGCCGGTACCATCATCGGTATCACCGATATACATACCGGGTCTCTTTCGAACCGCATCGAGGCCCCTTAGAACCTTAATACTGCTGGAATCATAGGATCTGTCATCTGTCATTTAATGCTCCTGAACTTCTACTTCACCATGTTTCACGTGAAACAGGCGGCCATACTTATTCTCACAGGCTGTCAGTAGAGACCGTTGCTCTACTCCGGTAAGCAATACCTGCTGGCCGGTTTCGATTAGAAACTGGCACACCCGCCTTCGGTGCTCTTCATCGAACTCCGAGGCCAAATCATCAACCAGGTACAGCGTACCCCCGCTGCTTTCAGTTGAGCCGGGACCGCTCGCCAATGCTCCCTGGGCCAAAATCATCGCCCAAACCAGTGATTTGAGCTCGCCTCTCGAACAGACTTTGGCGGCTGGCTGCCCAGAGACGTTTATTCTAACATCTGCGCGCTGAAATCCCTTCTGTGTAAATCCCCTTTTTTGATCGAGATCGGCCTCTTTCAGGTATATATCCATGAGATCGGCGTCTCGATTCCAGCCCCGGTAGTAATCAAACGTCACCTCATCGATACCCGCCAATCGTTGGACAATCTCCATGAACAAGGGCCTGTATAACTCAACGTACTGGGCCCTTTGCTGGTCTATCTGGTTTGCATAGGTCGCTAGCCGATCGGACCAGGTCTCAAGTTCTTTGAGATTCACTGACCCGGAGTTAGCGGCATACTGCCTAAGCAACAGATTACGCTGACGAAGGCTGCGATTAGCCCCCTCCCATGTCACCGGAAAATCCAAGAGCGATAGGTCTGCAGTCGTAGAAGCTGAGCCCAAAGGAGCAGGATCGGTTCGGCCTGGTTTCACGTGAAACAATCCCCAGTTTAGAAATCGGCGCCGCAGTGTCGGTGGCCCAATCAGTAAATCCACCGAATGCGGACCCAGCACCAACGTCGGCAGTAACCTTGCCAGGTCGGACGCCTTTTTAGTTGTTTCACTATTGATCTTGATTTCCCGGCTACCGTCACGATCTCGACTGATGCCTATATGATGCTCCATACCGGCTGCCTGAACCTTGCCACGGAGAAGACAATCCTCTGCTCCGCGCTGAATAACAGGATCAAGGCCCGTGTCTCGAAAAGACCTGGCTGTAGAAAGAAAATAACTGGATTCCAGGAGGCTCGTCTTACCACTGCCATTCTCACCGAAAAGGAGGTTCAGGCCAGGGTCGAGGTCTACCGAGATATGTGTAAGGTTTCTGAAATGTCTGGCTTCGAGCCATTTCAGACTCATAACTTCATAGGCATGACTACGTATACAGCATCTTCAAGTTCGGGATCTTCCAGCACAGCGCTACTGTTGGCGTCGTGCAGGGTCAATCTGACTTTATCGTTGTTGATGACACCGAGAACGTCCTGTAGGTAACTCACATTAAAACCTACTTCGAGGCTGTCTCCCTGATAATCGACAGAAACGGTTTCTTCCGCTTCTTCCTGTTCAGGGTTATTGGCAGAAAGCTGGAGTTGACCTGGTGCAATCGAAACTCGAATACCACGAAATTTTTCATTCGACAGAATCGCTGTTCGACTCAGCGCCTGTCGAAGTTCCTGTTTATCTGCCAAAACGACCTTATCCCCATCCTTTGGTATCACCCGGTCATAATCCGGGAACTTACCATCCACCAGCTTGGTGGTCAGCGTAAACATGGATGATGTCGCACATAGATGACTACCACCAATTGAAATAGCAATCTTGTCCTCCACTTCCTGGAGCAACCGCTGAATCTCAATCACACCCTTGCGGGGCACAATAACCTGCTTGGTTGGCCCGTCGATACCTTCCTGCTCCAAATCGCTCATGGCCAATCGATGGCCATCGGTCGCTACCGCTCGGATGTGGTTGTTACCGACTTCTATAAGCATCCCATTAAGAAAGTAGCGAACATCTTGCTGGGCCATAGCAAAGGCCGTTTGGTCGAGTAGTTTTTTAAAGGACTTACTGTCCAGCTCCGCTGTCAGTTCGGGACTGGATTGATCTACCGAAGGAAAATCGACTGCTGGCAGTGTCGACAAGGTCGACCTGAACCTACCGGACCGAATTTCCAACCGGTTTTCATTTAATGAGAACTCTATATCTGCTTTTTCTGGAATTTCACGACAGATGTCAACCAACTTCCGCGCAGGAACCGTAATTTCACCGTCTTCCGGTGCCACAACCTCTAGCCTGCCGATCAGTTCTACCTCCAGGTCCGTGCCGGTCATAGACAGCTGATTGCCGCTAACCTGCAGCAACAGGTTCGATAATA
This sequence comes from K189A clade bacterium, assembly GCA_018607685.1. Classification (GTDB taxonomy): domain Bacteria; phylum Pseudomonadota; class Gammaproteobacteria; order Pseudomonadales; family Azotimanducaceae; genus UBA9659. Next base: position 14,832 of record JABBBA010000348.1, read on the forward strand.
CTGGTAATGTTTGCCGTCGTTCTACGACGCCTGCGACCTGCTGAAGTGGCTTCAGC
>JABBBA010000013.1:0-3307 GCA_018607685.1 K189A clade bacterium
AAACTGTGGCGCACTCCCACGAGAGCTCATGGAAAGTGAACTATTTGGGCACGTCAAAGGAGCATTTTCGGGCGCAACTTCTACAAGGCAAGGTCTTGCTTCTGTTGCTGATGGGGGAACACTGTTTCTTGATGAGCTATGTGAAATGGATCTGGATTTGCAAAAAAAGATGCTTCGCTTTGTGCAAACCGGTGAGTTCCAAAAAGTAGGCAGCAATGTTGTTGAAAGAGTCGATGTCCGATTTGTCTGTGCCACTAACAAGGAACCTTTCGAAGAAGTTAAAGCTGGTCGATTCAGGGAAGATTTGTACTACAGGCTCTACGTGGTTCCCGTCGTTATGCCCCCATTAAGAGATCGCGGTAAGGACATTCTTATCGTTGCTGAGTATCTATTGGAATCTTTCGCTACAAAAGAAGGCAAGGAGTTCAATGAGTTTAGCGCCAATGCTAGAGATCAACTTCAAAAATATGATTGGCCGGGAAATGTTCGAGAGCTCCAGAACGTTATACAACAGGCGGTTGTGCTGAATCAGGGGAGTGTGATCACTACAGCGATGCTCTCTTTGAAAAATTGCAAAGTGAATGATCTGGAGTTTGAAAAGAACCAGCAGACCGTTACCTTAGATAATGCCGACGTGGTGCCTATAAGAAAAACTATCGAGCCTTTGTGGGTCGTCGAGAAGAGGACGATCGAAACTACAATAGAAGAATGTGAAGGAAACGTAAACAAAGCTGCTGGTCTCTTGGAAGTCGCTCCATCAACAATCTATCGAAAGTTGCAATCCTGGGATAATAAAAACCCTTCTGCGGAGGCTTCATCCTGATGTATGGGCTAATTCACAGGGGACTGGAATCGATGGTAACCAGCCAGTACGGCGCTGATATCTGGAAAAAAATTCTTACCAATTCAGATGCTGGGAGTGACTCTTTTCTGACAATGCGTTCGTACCCTGATCAGATCACCCTTTCCCTTATAAGCTCTGCTTCACGGGAGTTGGAGTTGTCTGCTTCGGAATGTCTTGAGGCGTTTGGTGAGTATTGGTTATTAGAATTCGCCCCTGGAAACTACAACACATTGCTGGAAAGCACTGGGCGTGAGCCGATAGAGTTCTTGAAGAACCTGGATGACTTACATGACCACATTTCATCAGCATTCACAGAGTTTAGCCCGCCAAGTTTCGTTGTTGATGATGTTACTGAAGAGATTTTCTTTCTTCATTACAGAAGTTCACGCAAGGGGCTTGAGTCGTTTGTCGTTGGATTGCTAAAAGGGCTTAAGAAACGTTTTGAAGTCGACATAGGGATTGAGGTCGAGACAAGAGAAGAGCTTGAGGTAGGTGAGCACATTGTCTTCAAGCTCACACTACCCCCGTCAGGACGCCATTAAGATGGTCGATTATGCAACTGAGAAAGTGCTGGATGAACTGTTCACGATGAACTTTTCCATCGATCGTGACCTTCGGCTGTTTAATCTATCAAGCCACCTGAAAAGATACATTGGTCATCTTAGCGACGATTGTAATTTGTTTGATGTTTTCAAGTTTCATCGACCGAGCGATATAGACAATTTTTATGACCTGGGGCGTGTTGGGAATTCTCTTGTGCTGTTGCACTCCCAAAGTGGAGAGCATGGTCTTAGAGGGCAGCTGTTGCCCTTGGATGGTCGGGAAGGCTATCGGTTTGTCGGTGTTCCCTGGTTGGCCTGGATAAACGCAAATAACTTTGAGTCAAACCTGACCATGGGCGATTTCCCTAAAATAGATTCGCAGATGGATCAACAACTCTATATGTCGACACAGAAAAGTATGGTGGATGACCTTGAACAACTCAACCGAGAACTAGTAAGTGCTCAAAGTGAGTCTTTAGAAGCAAACCGCCGGCAGTCCGGCTTCTTTGCTGTGATGAGCCATGAAATGAGGACCCCGCTAAACGGCGTGATTAGCGCGCTGTCTTTGCTTGAGGAAGATGATCAGAGTGACCCGGAAAAATTGATAGCGCTGGCGAAGAATTCAGCGGATAACCTTATGACAGTTATAAACTATGCACTCGATTACTCGAAAGCCGAAGCTGGTGGCATGTCTTTAGAGGCAAATGATTTCAAGCTTGAGGACCTGGTCAGTTCTACCACTGATGTTGTTGTCAGTCGGGCCCGACAGAAGTCAATCGAGATTCAAACTTTAGTAGATGCTGACCTGCCTCTGTATCTAAAGGGAGATGATGAAAAACTCAGGCAGATACTGATTAACCTCCTGGCTAATGGGATCAAATTCACAGATGAGGGAAGTGTCAGCTTAAAGGTTAGCCTTGGTGAACCTGGTGGTTCTGAGGGTGGAGTTAATGTGTGTTTTAGCGTCGAGGATACCGGCCGTGGAATTATTGAACGCGACATTGACCATATTTTTGAGCCTTTCTGGTCGAAGCGTAATGGGACAGCGGAGGCGAGTACCGGTCTTGGATTGAACATTTGCAAACACCTCGTTGAGTTGATCGGTGGCTCGATTACAGTGGATTCGCAGGTAGGAAAAGGGAGCTGTTTTGAATTGAATGTGCCTCTGCAAATAGGAGCGGAGCGAGAAGAAAATGATGCTGGCGCAGAGGCGCTTGAGTTACCCAGCGCATTCGAAGGGCGGGTGATGCTTGTAGATGATAATCAGACCAACCTCTTGCTCGGGAAGATGATTCTGGAAAAGTTGGGCCTGAGTGTGCGGACGGCATCGACGGGTGAAGAATCGGTTGAAATATCCAAGGGTCTTAACTTCGACCTCGTTTTGATGGATATCTCCATGCCTGGGATAAGTGGAATCGAGGCAGCCCAGCTAATTAATCAGCAAAAAACCCCGCCGCCAATTGTCGCTTTAACAGCCTATGCGGACTCTGCATTAACCAACGAATATCTATCGAAGGGATTTAAAGGTTATTTAAAAAAACCTCTTGACCGAATTGAGCTGGTAAGAGAGTTGGCGCTCTGGTTGGAGCATGTTGGTGAAAATGCGCTCCCAGAGATTGAAGAGTCAAATAGACCTCAGTTACAGGTGCAAACACTGGCAGATCTTGTAGATCAAATTGGTCTAGAGAACTTCGATCGCTGCAGAGAAATGTTTCTCAAAGAAACCAAGGATAGGATTGCTCGTTTACTGGCAGCGTGGGTCAGAAGAGATCATGTCGAGTTGACCAGAGAAGCCCACACAATGGCGAGTAGCGTGGCGAGCTTTGGTGGTGAGGATTTTGCCTGGCGACTCAGGAAAATTGAACGGGCTTCTCGTGATGATAGGATCGCTGAAGTGATTACTTATATGAAGGATGTTGAG
>JABBBA010000013.1:3317-6259 GCA_018607685.1 K189A clade bacterium
GTGTGCAACCTGATGCTTGAAGGTGTGAAGAACTATGCAGCTTCTTGATCTTAATAGAATTGGAGGATGTCTGAATGAAAGATGATACGAGACAACTTATTTGTGTGGTCGACGACGAGCGTACTAATGCTTTAATGCTCTCGATGATGCTGGAGAAAGAATTTGATGTATGCATGGCTCACACGGGCAATGACGCGATAGCTATGATCCGGGAACGAGAACCGGATTTGGTGCTGCTTGATATAGTGCTACCTGATCTCAGTGGATATGAGGTCTGCGCCAAGCTGAAAGCAAACCCCGCTACCAGTGATATCCCAGTGATTTTTGTGTCGGGTTTGGATGACAGTGAATACGAACATTCTGGGCTGGAGGTAGGCGCTGTCGACTATCTCACCAAACCAGTGAGTGCACCTGTGGTGAAAGCACGTGTATCAAGAGTTTTGCAAATGGCCTTGTATATAGAGTTTCTTGAGCAGCTGGTGTCCCAACGCGATGCGAAAATAGACAACCTTAAAGCCCAGGCGAGGGAAATCCTTGGTCTTAAGGTAGCCTGATCACTAAACAAATGATTTGGCGACTGAGTTAATACCTATCTTGTCTCCCATGCTCAAAATTTGTGCGAAGCTGTCGAGTACGATAATTGAATTTCGGTCCGCGTCGCCCTGAGCGGATCTTGACCGAATACGATTGATGATTCCCGCGTTGACCTCGCTAACCGCCCGATACAATTCTTCCAGACGCGCTAGCCCATAGTCCGCTTCCTCTCCCTGGGCCTCATTGAAATACTGGGTCAGTAGGTAAAATGACGATGTGCGCACAATAGTTTCCTCTGCGCTCGAGAAAGGTAAATGATAGCGAGCCATCGGTTTCAGGAAATCCATGTGCGGGCACCCGCTGGTGGCCATCAGCAAGCCCAAGAGTGAATAGATCGCTTTTTGCATTGGCAGCCGACTGGCAATGACTCGCTCGCGGGTTTTGACCTCGCAGTCGACGCTCTCGGCTGAAATAGCGTTCTCCAGTGATTCGACAACCCATCCAATTCTCAACGCTACTGGGCAGTAGATCTCATCGGATAACGGACAATGGAAGCACTGATGATTTTTCAAGTGTGACCATTCAAGGTTGTTGCTGGCAATGAGGGCCGGTGGTTTGCTTTGATTTTGACCATCTATTTCTACGTCAAATGACAATATTTCGCCACTGTCTTTGGTAATCCTGTATTCAATGAGTATTGATTCGGCCGTCACTTTTACCCCGTTAAGCGTTACTGGCGAGATGTCGCCTCGATATTATGCCAGCCAGTTTGGCGGTTGTATCTCTCGGCGATTAGTCGGTTCTCTTCTTGCGTTACGCTTCCCAGATCGCCTTGCGAAATGCGATTCCTGGGCGGATCCACAGGTCTGATAATTTTCGTCGGCCGACCAATGGTCATGTAAAAAAATATCCTCCTAAAAACAATGCGTTAGGAAGTTGGCATCAGACTTGCAATCTTCACTGTCAATGGAGATCGAATGCGATCGACCCGGTTGGGTTAGAAGTTAGTGTTTCCGGCGATGGTCGCCTCGGTGATTTCGAAAAAAACATATTGATAAACGGGAAGACAGTAACCCTGTCTTTGGATGTAACGGAAACCGTTTGAGTCGGGTTTCTTTTTGAACTTAATTTAGAAGGCGAAGCAATGAAATTAGTCATTATTGGTACTGGGTATGTTGGTCTTGTGACCGGGACCTGTTTTGCAGAGATGGGTAATCAAGTCATCTGCGTTGATATTGATCAGGTAAAATTGCGTGGCCTAAGGGCTGGTGTCATTCCTATACATGAGCCGGGTTTGGATGCGATGGTGACGAATAATGTCTCTGCGGGAAGACTATCCTTCAGTGATAATTTGGGTGTTTCTATAAAAGACGCTGAGGTTGTTTTTATTGCTGTCGGTACTCCTGCCAATGAAGATGGTAGTGCTGATCTGGCTTACGTTCTAAAAGCCGCGTCAGAGATTGGCGAAAACCTGACGCACCCTATCGTGGTTGTGGACAAGTCTACTGTTCCCGTTGGCACTGCCGATAAAGTTAAATCAGCGATTAGCAGTAAGTTGCAATCCAGAAATCTTCAAATTGATTTTGATGTAGTAAGCAATCCCGAGTTTCTTAGAGAGGGCAGTGCGATTTCAGACTTTATGTATCCCGACAGAATTGTTGTCGGATCAGACAACCCCAGGAGTCAACGCACGATGAATGAACTATACGGTTCATTCTCCAAAAAGCAGGAACGTATACAGTATGTTCGCGTTCGCGATGCCGAGATGATCAAGTATGCGGCAAATGCCATGTTAGCGACGAAGATTTCGTTTATGAACGAGATTGCGTTGATGTGCGATCAGATGGATATCGACATAGAAAATGTGCGCAGAGGGATTGGTTCTGATCCCCGAATAGGATCTTCATTCAACTATCCTGGTTGTGGCTACGGCGGTTCATGTTTCCCTAAGGATGTCAGGGCGATGATCAACATGGCTGAGAGAGCTGGTTTGAAAGAGACGATATTTTCTGCGGTCGAGAACCGCAACAACAAGCAACAGCAGGTTTTGGTGGATAAGGTCAAAAAAGTTTTTGGTGAGGATCTAACGGGAAGAACATTCGCCCTGTGGGGGCTTTCCTTCAAGCCAGAGACTGACGATATCAGATGTGCTCCTGCGATTACGATTGCAGAAAATCTATGCAGGCTCGGCGCTACGGTTTGTGCCTATGACCCTGAGGCGATGGACAATGCGCGGGTAGCGCTCGACGGCTTGTCCGTCGTGTTCGCTGAGGACCCCTATGATGCAACCAAAAATGCTGACGCCTTGCTGGTGGCGACCGAGTGGCGGGAATTCAGGCAGCCTGACTTCAGGCGGTTGTCAAAAGAATTGAGATCAAGACTCATTTTTGATGGGCGCAATATCTATG
>JABBBA010000013.1:6269-9302 GCA_018607685.1 K189A clade bacterium
ATCTATGATCCTGAGAGGTGCGCTGACTATGGACTTGGCTATATAGGAATAGGAAGAAGCTCGAGTCTGAATGCGGATCGCGTGGCAAAAATTTCGGGAGGTGTTGCTAGGCCTGGCGCTCCAATGCCAATTGATTCTGGCTTTAGCGAAGTTCAAATAGCGGTATAGCCAGTCAAGGAGATATTCCTAATATGAAAACTCAAGTTTCAGTGTTCAAAATATATTTGTTGCGTGCCTTTGCTGGAGAAGATCAGTGCAGAATTTAGTAGTAATTATAAATGATCCATTAGTTGGAATGGCGTTACTTAGAACAGCGGCTTTCTGGGGTCGAAAATGCACGGTCCTTTCGAGGTATGGTTGCGGTTACGTGAAGTTCGCTTCTGCCTGTAAAGAGTTTCACGAGGCGAGCGAAGCAGATATTCAGAACCGGTTGATGCAATTGCTAACAGAACTGTCGCTGGATGCAGAAGAGAATGTGTTCTGTGCGGCCGGTGATATAAGTACGAGAGCTTTGATTATTGCATCCCGGGACCATGGGCTTAAAACGCTTACGCTACCGTCGTTAACCGCATTTGACCAGCTATACAGAAAGGATAATTTCGATGCCCTGTGCAGGCAGCTTGACTTGCCCAGCCCCAGGACGGTAGTTGTGGAGGGCAGAGAAAAATTGCCAGCGTTTCTTGACGCAAAAGCTGAAATCCCAATGCCTTTGATCGTCAAACCTGTCTCTATGAGCGGTGGTATTGGCGTTAGAATTGTAAAGACCCGGGAAGAGTTGCAGGAAATCATTTGTGACGTTGACTATGACCACCGTCCACTCGTTGTGCAGCAGTACATCGAAGGTGAGGACATTGGATTGAGCCTTTTATCAAGAGAAGGTGATATCCAGGCTGCTTACGTTCAGCAGCGTAGCTCCGGAGGAGATCGATTCCCAAGCAGGCTGGATTTTGTGGATCTCGGTGCGCGAATAACAGCTTTTACTTCTTACACAGGGCCCGCGCATATTGATGCAAGGGTAGATGCGTCTGGTAATTTGTATTTGATAGAGTTCAACGCAAGGTTTTGGGCGTCGGCGGAGCTGAGTACCTATCTTGGTATCGACCTGTTCACACTGTCGCTCGAACATGAGAAGGCTGCTGACCGGTCTGCCGTTATCGGAAATTCTGAAGCCAATCTGTCGATCAGAAGCGTGATCTCAGACCTGCTTAAGGGCGCAAGCACGCTTAACAGCGAGGCGCGCGGATTTCTGAAGCTGATAGCTCGCGATCCAATTGGTTTCCTGATTACCAAGAGTGGCTTTTTACGGACCGCGATAAGCTAGTGAATTAGCGCTGGTCACGGATTAGATAGGAGCGTGGAGCGAAAAAATACGTCTGTTTATGGTTGTCACGTTGCTTTTTCTCGGGGGAATATTGCAGTGAGTGACCTGGTGCTGGATCAGCTGAGATGCAGCCAACCATTTTGTACTGAAAATTGTATAGTGCTGTAGTGTAAGAGCTAGCTTTGTGAAGCAATGAGACGAAATCCAGATGCTAAATGAACCAGGTGTTGTCCCAACCTCCTCCGTTAAAATGATGTTTCTGATCAAGCGTCGGCCGACCACCAGTCGTGAAGAACTGATCGCATACTGGTTCGCGCATCACATGCCCGGTACCATCAAAGCAATGGGAGATATCGGGACTGGTTACATTGGAACCGTGTATGACGACCATGACTATCCCTGGGACGGTGTTGCCCAGATGTTTATGGACAAGCCGCTGAAGACGCCCGATGGGGGCCACGGCAGGATTCCTGCCGACAGTTTCCATGAACACGTCCAGCCCTACTATGGTTGGGCAACTCGCGAATATGTCGTTCTGGATGGGGCAGAAAATCTTCCCGTTCGTCCTCTCACGCTCAACGCCCCATTTCCCACAACCCGGTCGGGTTTCTTCAAGGTCACATACCTGGTGAAAGCCAGGCCAGACATCGACCACCAGGCCCTGTATGACCATTGGCTTAACGTGCACTCGGTGAACGTTTCTGAAACGATGAAAAAGGTAACAGGATTTCGCTATGTCGTGGGCCAGAGTCTTGACCCGGACAATGCTCCTTACGCAGGGATGGCAGAGCTGTATTTTCCTGACCGGTCGTCGTGGGAACTTTACCGGGAAATCATCCAGGACGATGGGATGGCGCAATGGGTTTCAGATGAAGAGACCCTGGTCCTGGAGGCGCAGACTGAGTTCGTTGCTATTCCCTGAAGCTAACGGTGTTCTGTGCCCGCGCGATGAGTGGGTATTTGTTACCCATTAATGCGTTAGCGCGAATTTCAAGTGAACCGCTTTCGCCCTATAATGTCTTTACCGATTAAGTTGGCATGGCATTGAAACTTTCATCCATTAGATCAATTGGCACCCAGGCCATGAAACTGCTGTTGTTAACAGCGTTCATGTTGCCGTCCCTGGTGCCAACCGGTTTTATGGCGCAGCGAAACACAGATACCGGGCAGCTTGAAATTGCACTCTGCCCGAGTGGTTTTAGCCAGGTTGCGATCAATGCACTAAGCGGCTCGGCGCCTGCTGAGCAAAGCCATCACGCCCACCACGCACATCAATCTCATTCCACTCCTCTTGATGAGCCCGGTAAGCAGTTGTCCAGTGTTGATCATTCGTCGCACCAGGAAGGCAGCTCTGCTGAACTTTGTCCGCTGGCGGGGCCTGGTGCTTTCGTTGGCAGCATTGCGGAGGTCGTTGAACTCGACACCAGTCCCGTTTCAATCTTCTACTCTGAGCAGCTTTTAGCTGCGAGAGCGACGGCGCTGTTACCACCGCCGGTCAGAGGTCCACCCACATTAACCTGAATCCGTAACGGGGCGAGCAAGCCCTTTTTTCCAGTCAATTCAGGATTAAATAAAATGAACACCTGTTTTTTGAAACACGGCGTCCTGCTGTCCGCAGGTCTTGTGATTGCGTTGCCGGCCGCGGCAACCGAAGATGTTTTCAGTGATGTGATTGTTGTGACCGCCCAGCGCGACCAGAGACAATCCGAGAC
>JABBBA010000013.1:9312-14765 GCA_018607685.1 K189A clade bacterium
GCCATGCCAATGGCGGCGGATACCGCCGCCCTGATTGGCCGACTGCCGGGCGCGGCGTTGGTCAACAATGGCAGCCTTTCGGGGCAGGTTCAGTATCGTGGGGCGTCTGGCCTGCGAGTCGGCACCCGTTTAAACGGTCAGGCGTTTCGTTCCGGGGGACCAAATCTGATGGACCCGCCGATGCACTATGCGCCGCCAACACTGGTGGATACCATCAGGGTTAACCGTGGTGCTGCACCGGTTTCGTTTGGCCCTTCTCTGGTCGGTGGTGTTGAAACGCGATTGAAGCAGGTTTCTTTTGCGGAGTTGAATACGCTTGAAACGCACTACGATGTGACCGCGATTGGCCGCAGTGCCGATTCGAGTCACGCCCTAGGGCTGGTCGGTGGTGTATCCAGTGACACGGTTCGTGCCTATGGATATTACTCAGATGAGCGTGGTTCGGATCGAGAATTTCCGGATGGAGATGTTGATAGTACGAGTTATGAACGGCAGGTTTATGGCTTAGGAGCCGGCCTTCGCCACGGCAACAGCGAGTGGGACCTGGAACTCAGGCGACAGGATACCGGGCCAACAGGCAATCCGCCTTTTGCGATGGATATTGACTATGTTGAGACTGACTTTGCGCGGCTCCGATTTGAAACCAGGCTCAGAGATACAACGATGGTAATGGCCTTTGGCTACAGTGATGTCAGTCACGGGATGAACAATTTTGACCAGCGTCCGCCACCGCCCCTCACCATGCGTTATCGGCGGACACGTGCCTCTGGTACAACCTATACAGCCAGCCTGAATTTTGTCACGCCCCTGAGCGGTGGTGAACTGGAGTATGGGCTGGATCTGGAGAAAGGTGATCATGATGCCCTGATTACCAATCCAAACAATGCAGATTTTTTCGTGACATCAATTCCTGATGCCGAACAGGACCGGTTAGGTGCCTATATCAGTTGGAGAGGAGAAACTGGCCCTGGCAATCTTGAGCTAGGCGTTCGGGTTGATCGGCATGAAGACACCGCCGGTGACGCGGTGACCGGACCTGCGCTGCCAGCTATGGCTGGCATGCTTGCTATGGGTTTTAACCAGTCGGCGCGCGATTGGGATGACACGACGGTGGATCTGCTGGGTCGATACTGGCAGGAAAGCGAGCTGGGAACCTGGCGGGTGAGTCTTGCTCGCAAGAATCGCGCACCGATGTACCTTGAACGTTATGGCTGGTTGCCGATTGGGGCCAGTGCCGGGCTTGCGGATGGCAACAACTATATTGGGGATGTGGGTCTGGACCCTGAGACGGCATGGATTGTCGAAATGGGTATTGACCTTAATGGTGTCCGTTGGTGGCTTCGGCCCAGTGTCTTCTACCATGATGTTGATGACTATATTCAGGGTGTCCCCTTCGATGCGACCCCTGGCATTATCGACAACCCGGTAGAAATGGTTTCCGTGATGGGCGGCGATCCAACGCCGCTGCAGTTCAGCAGTGTTGAAGCCTGGATGTATGGCATCGACGCGGACTATGGCTGGCAGCTTGCCGAAAACTGGCGGCTTGAAGGGGTGTTGTCAGTCGTACGTGGTGAACGTCGCGACATTAATGATGATTTATACCGAATATCCCCCGACCGTTTGAGTATGGCACTTGTTTATGAGCAGCCTGGCTGGTCGGTGTCTTTAGCCGGCGAGGGTGTGAGTGCGCAGGATAAGGTTTCCGACACCAACAACGAGCAGAAAACGTCGGGCTACGGTCTGATGCATCTATTTGCGAACTGGCAGGTCAGTGATCAACTGCAGCTATCAGGGGGCGTGGAGAACCTGCTTGATAGGGAATTTGAGCAACATTTGGCCGGCTACAATAGAGTCCGGGATTCTGACGTGGTTGTAGGTAGCCGTCTGCCAGGAATCGGCCGCAACGTGTTCCTGAAGATTTCACTGCATCGATGATAATTTGGGCCGGGGTAAAATCAGGCATCACAGTTTTACTCCGACCCGGCTTATGCCAAATGTTAGAACCGATAGCTCAGCCCCAGGTTCGCCTGAACCTGGCTGTAGACTGTTGAGCTGATGGCGACGGTGCATCCGCCGCTGCAAAGGGCCTCACCGTCGCTGTCGAAGAAAGTGCCCAGCCATCGAATATCGGCTCGCAACAGAAGATTTTCACTCAGCCGGTAATTGGTGCCGGCCCCTATTTGGGCTGAAAATTTTGTTTCGTCGTCCAGCGTTGAATCGTCAGGCGAAAAACGTCCGGCGCCTATGCCTGCGAGTACAAAGGGTTCCCATTTGCCTTTGGGGTAGTAGCTCATCGCCGTGAAATGAATATGCGTGACGTCTACGTCGCTATTGGTCAAATCAGCGTTTGACTCAAATTCTGTTTGCTGTTGACTGATATAGAAACCCATTCGTTTGGTAGGGTCCTGCTGGTAGACGAAATCCACCGCGAGGCCAAAGGATGCACTTTCTTCGAGTTCTACATCATCACCGGGTTGTGCTGATGACGGCAAGGTGCCGGCGGGCAGATCGCTGGCTGAGGCAATCTCAAAGTCAGAGTTGAACTGATAGCCGGCCAGCAGGGTAATGTCCGTTGCTAAAGCAGGCGCAGTAAAAAAAAGCATCAACAAACTGTAAGTAAATCGGTTCACATTCAGATTTCCAGAATCGGGGGGGCAGTTTACGCTGCTCCGGGCTTTCAGCCAACGGCTCCGCTAACTGCAGCCGCGTCGGCTCGTCTAGTATCCCGACGATCAATCGCGGCCCGAATGCGTCTTTGTCGCTCCCGTGAAAGCGGGTAGTTCCAGACGATCATTCCAGCGAGCACAAACAGCACAGCTGGCAAAATGGCATAACTGTATTTCAGGCCCATAATCGCCTCCTCTGAATTAACCGCGCCAGCTGCGGCGTCGTAGCCGATCATGCTCAGTGCAAAAAGGCCCAGTGAGGCGCCGATACTGCCCGCTGCTTTGGTTGCAAGGGACCAGGCAGAAAAGAACATCGCTGCACGGTTTTCTCCCGTTTTTGCGGTATCAATATCAATGACATCTGCCTTCATGCTATTCGGGAGCGTCTGGAATGCGCCGGTGCCGATGGCGCTGATCATCGCAAAGGGGACCATGAACATAAACTGACCGGGACCAAGAAACAGGTACGTTGGGCTCACAACCAGCACGGTTAACAGGCCCGCTGCCCAGGCACGATGCTTGCCTATCCTGTCAGAGATCTTCACCCACAGTGGAATGGCGAAGGTGCCAATAATCGCATTGAAAAACATGAGGATGGGTATGTAGTTTTCCGGCGCTTCAAGCACAGAAACAACGTAGAAGGCATTCAGCGGCATGAGTATCGAAAGCCCCATCGTCGATAGCGTGAAGGCAATAACCAACCGACGAAAAAGACCGTTTTTCATCATGATCTTCAGACCATCGAATGCCTTAACGGTGGGTACTCTTGTTTGTTTAGTTTCCTCCACCATGAACAGTGTTAATCCGATAGCAAGGGGTATAAGAATCAACACGGCAATACCCGTGATTTTCATAATCCCGGCGATACCGTCGAGATTGAAAAAGATCACGGCGACGAGCGGGATCACAATAGACAGCACCATACCGATGCTGCCCATCGCCGCGCGCCACCCGGTTACTCGCGTACGCTCGTCATAGTCTGTAGACAGCTCTGCACCCCAGGCATAGTAAGGGATCATGAGCATTGTCCAGCCCAGCCACATAACCAGCAGCCAACCTGCGACATACCAGATATCAACGCCGGGGTCAGGCAGGAAAATCTTGTAGATGCCGATCATCAGCAAAGGTATCGCAGCAAACATCCAGGGTTTTCGTCTGCCCCAACGGCTCTTGGTGTGGTCGCTGAGATATCCCACCAGGGGGTCCGTAATCAGGTCAAATACCCGTGCAAGCAAAAGAATGGTCGCCAGAGCCGCAAGATCGATACCCATGTCCGTGGCATAAAACTTGTTCATGTAGAGCATCATGGGAAAAGACGCCAACATGACGGGAGCGTCGGATAAGCCGTAAAAGAACAGAGTTTTCTTTTTCAACGGTTTCGTGCCCATAAGCTCATCCTTGAATAGAAGCTACATCAGATAATGAATAGTCAATCACTAGCATACACAACCTCTGTTCTATCCGTTGAATCTTGGTTAGTCTAAAGGTTCATTGGACGGAGAATGATGATGGCTTCTCAGCATAAAGCTGACTACGACGTAATTGCGGTAGGTGCCGGTTTTGCCGGTTTGGGTATGGTTCACTACATGCGTGAAGCGGGGTTATCGATCAAGGTATTTGATAAGGCCTCGGACATTGGTGGCACCTGGACCTGGAACCGCTATCCGGGTGCTGCCAGCGATAGTGAGTGCTACTACTATTGCCTGACATTCTCCAAGGAACTTCTGCAGGAGTGGAAGTGGTCAGTACGTTATCCAGGCTGGGAAGAGAACCTCAGCTATATGCATTTCGTCGCCGACAAATGCGATATGTGGCCACACATTCAGTTAAATACTGAGATTGTCAGTTCAGACTTTCAGGAAGACACCGGAGTGTGGCTGGTCAAAACCGCGGCGGGTGAGGAGTACACCTGCAAGTACTTTGTCAGTGCCATGGGCATGATCTCTGAACCCGTGATACCAAAATTCAAGGGGATGGAAAACTTCAAGGGTGAATGTTTCCATTCTGCGCGCTGGCCGGAAGGGCTGGATTGCGCGGGTAAGCGAGTAGGCATCATCGGTGCCGGCGCTACAACGGTGCAGATGTTGCCGGTAGTGTCTGAAACGGCAGCGAGCGCAACGGTTTTTCAGCGTACTGCAAACTTCATCATGCCCGCCGTACAAAAGGCAATGACGCCGGAATGGGAAAAGGAAATCAAAGAAAACTATGACGAGATCATTGCGAAGTGCCGAAATCATGTTTTCGGTATGGCGTTTGATAGTCCTGTAGGACGTACGATTGCAGATACGCCGGCGGACGAAGTTCAGAAGATTCTGGAAGAGCACTGGCCCCGCGGCAGCTTTCGTTTCGTATTCGAAACCTTCGATGATTTGTTGGCAGATCCCGAGTCAAACAAGGTCGCCGGTGACTTCGTCATCAACAAGATGAAGGAAAGAGTCAACGATCCAAAGGTCGCTGAAATGCTCACGCCCAAAGGTTATCCGTTCTTTGCCAAGCGGCCGCCGCTGGATCACCATTATTACGAAGCCTACAACCGTGACAACGTGAAGTTGGTAGATATCAATGAGCAGGAGCCGATTGTCGAGTTTACCGAAACCGGCATTCGTACTACTGAAAACGAATACGAGTTCGATATTATTGTGCTGGCCACCGGCTTTCAGGCGTATACAGGCGCCCAGGAGGCGCTGCCGATTCGCGGCCGTAATGGCCTGTTGCTTCGCGACAAATGGGATGAGGTCTCAAGCTCTATCATGGGCGTGTTTGTGTCTGAGTTCCCCAATCTATTCA
>JABBBA010000418.1:0-302 GCA_018607685.1 K189A clade bacterium
GGGTAACCATGTAGTGATTGGTATGGGCATAACTCGTCCAGATTTTGCTGCCATTGAGCAGCCAGCCACCGTCTGTTTTTGTGGCCATGGTCCTGATCGACGCAAGGTCTGAGCCGCTATCTGGCTCGCTCATGCCAATAGAAAAGAAATATTCGCCGCTGATGATCTTTGGAAGGAATCTTTGCTTTTGTTCCTCGGTCCCAAACTTCAACATCAGTGGGCCACTTTGCCGATCAGCAATCCAGTGACACCCAACCGGAGCACCTGCCGCTAGCAGTTCTTCAGTCACGACATAACGTTCG
>JABBBA010000418.1:312-14688 GCA_018607685.1 K189A clade bacterium
AAACCGCCATATTCCTTGGGCCAGGTCATGCCAATCCAACCCTGCGCACCCAGTTTACGACTGAATTCGGCAGATTCTCCTGCATTGAAATCTGAGTTCGGGAGAATGCCGGGGTCGAGTTCCCTGGCGAGAAATTCTCGAACGTCCTGACGGATAGATTCAGCCTCCTTCGGAAGCTTGAAGGGCTCGAATGTCAACCCTTGAAACATATGTTCTCTCCCCAAATAAACGCGTAAAGTATCGCTTAACTATTAATATTGCAACGCAACAGATCGTTTGTCCGCGTTGTTCAACTGACAGTTGGAATTCGTCTGTATGAGCCTGATAGGCTTAAATCAAATCAGCCAGGAACACCTCAGCACCGCTGGAGGTAAAGGCGCAAATCTCGGTGAACTTATCACGCAGGGTTTCCCTGTTCCGCCTGGCTTTGTTGTCAGCGCAGAAGAGTATGCCGCATTTTTAGATGGACTCGACATTCCATCCAATGATGACATTCCCGCTGATACAGCAGCATTCCTCGCGGATATTCGCACAAGAATCCTCGCGACACCCTTGGATGAACCGCTGCTTAAAGAGATCACGCGTCATCATGAGCAACTAGCGGCGACTCGCTCATCAGATCTCGTGTATGCCGTTCGTTCTTCTGCAACAGCGGAAGATCTGGCCGATGCAAGTTTCGCTGGGCAACATGACACTTATTACTATGTTACTGCCGAGAGTATCGGCTTGATGGTCAAGAAATGCTGGGCTTCGCTTTGGTCAGACGCAGCTTTCTCATACCGTCACACCCAGGGCATAGAGCACCGAACCGTCTACATGGCCGTGGTCGTTCAGGAGATGGTACGTTCCGATGTTTCAGGGGTGACATTTACAGCGGATCCAGTCAGCGGCAGCACCTCTGTCATTATCACCGAGTCAAGCTGGGGTATGGGCGCCGCGATTGTTGACGGAAGAGTGTCACCTGACCAATACCTGGTCGACAAGAAAAGTAACCGACTTACCTCGATTAAAATATCTGACAAGAAGTTCATGGTTCCAGCCCGGATCGATCCAGGTCAGGCTTCTCGCCTTGTCGAGGTACCGGCGAACCTCAGGCGAATGGAGTCACTTAACGATGAACAGGTAGCGGAGATTGCAGCACTCGCCACCAGGGCGGAAGCACACTTTGGCAGCCCTCAGGATCTTGAATGGGCCATTCAGGATGGTGAACTTTTCCTGCTGCAATCTCGCCCAATTACAATAATGGGATCGTCTGAAGAAGATGAACCAGAAGGTCGCTACGTTCTGTTCAAACCCATCGCAGAAAATTTTACTGATCCGTTGATGCCGCTCACTGAAGACATCCTGATCGGCCTGGTGCCCATGATGAAGGTCATCCATGGCCGGGTTTATATGAACTTTGACCATATCAGGTCGTTGATCCCGCTCAATATGAATGACGAGGATATAGCTCGCCTCGCATACCTGTCTGAACCAAAAGACCAAAACATCAAGGTCTCTGTGCCACGCATAATGATGTTGGCCGTGGTTGTGTTCTGTAACTATCTTGTGATGGGTGTGTTCAACCGGCGAACCGCTGCCATGCCAGATGATTTCATGGCCAGCTTTCGCCAGTACTTCACCAGTGTAGTCAACGACGACAGCATTACCGTTCCCAATACCCTCATCAATCTTTTCCTGAAGTTCCGGTTCTTTGAACCCGCGGGCAATATGGCACTACTGGTTAATCTCGTTGCACCAAGATACATGCTGTTACTGAGGTTGACCCGTTCGTTACTCGGCCGATGGACTCCCGGGCTACCAGTAGACACGGCCTCGCTCCTTTGCTCCGGCACGGAGGGTGTGCTCTCTACCGAAATGGGGCGCGACATCCTTGGGCTGGCAAAGATCGCAAAACGAAACGCAACCGTTAACGACCTTCTAAAAAAAGAACAGCCAAAGAATGTAGTGCAGGCCATCCGAGACTCCGGCGAGGGTATGGAATTCATTACCGCCCTTACAGAATTTCTCACAATGCATGGTCATCGCGCCCTAAAGGAATTCGAACTCAATTCTGTCCGTTGGGAAGAAGACCCCTCACCGGTTCTGGGAATGGTTAGAAATTATCTGTTAGTCGATACAAACCTGGAAGAAGCAGACAGTAATATTAAGGCGCAACGCGAATCGCTGAAGCAACAAGTCAGAGATGAGCTCAGCACACTTCCCTATGAGAATCTGGGAAGTCCGCGCACGCGGCTTATAGAGTTCATGGTTGAGCAAACCAAGTACTACATGAAACTGCGGGAGAACTCGCGGTTCTATCACATCATGGGTTTCTACGCGGTGCGGTTGAAGATACTGAAGATCGAACAGGAACTGCTCAGCAAAAACATAATGAAATGCAAAGATGATATTTTCTATCTGCACTGGGACGAGGTCGTTCAACTTCAGGCGGGGGAATTTGGCTGGGCTGACGTCGAGGACACTATTCGAGCACGGCGCATGGAGCACATTCGCCGGAGCAAAATGGTCCCGCCAAAAACCATCGGCTTGAACATAGAGGAAGCCGAAGAAGATGGCGACGGCAAGAGCCTGTCCGGCCAGGGGGCATCTCCCGGCAGGTATGAAGGTATTGCAAGAGTTATCATGGACCCGGCAACCGACAATGAAATTGAACCGGGCGAAATTTTAATCGCACCCTACACAGACCCCGCCTGGACGCCCCTCTTCCTGACAGCAAACGCCGCAGTGATTGAAGTTGGAAGTTATCTGTCGCACGCGGGAACCATCGCCAGAGAATATGGCATGCCATGCGTTGTCGATGTAGCCAACTGCACCAGCAAGATCACCACAGGCACCCGCATATCGGTTGATGGTTCCAAAGGTAAAGTTGTGATCCTGACGGCGGAGGAGGAGCCAATATGATCCTGTCCATTGTTATGTTCCTGGTCGGCGCGCACCTTATGATTGTGCTGCTGGCCGCAGGCTATCGGATCATTGACCTCTGGTATCGAATTGGCGATTTCTGGGCGGGCATCCTCGCAAAAATCGTCGGACTCACATTGCTGGAAGGAATAATTCTGAGCACGCTCACCGGTGATGCCCTCAGCGGCTTTATTTGGGGCCAGCTAAGTTACCTGGTTTTTCATATTGTGATTTTTTGGATAGCCCGAATGGGCATCTACATCATGGAAGCCAGAAGACGTTAATTTTCCTCATCAGGAATCTCCGGTAAATTCATCGCAGTACTTCGCGGTGTAGTGGTCATATAAACCATCCCCCCGTGCGGCTCATCCATAGCCGCTTCGAAGAAGATAAACTCAAATATATCATCTGCCTGCTCAGCGGATACAACGACTTCAAAAATTTCCCGCTCCTGCTGCTCGCCGATACCGCGGTCCCGAATGTGTGAATCACGCCCCACACCGCGACCATAGTGAAAGTTTCCACAGTGGATGTCTTTCTTGTCGACCAGCGCCTGCTGCAGTGCTCGCGCTCGCCCCTTGGGCAATATGCATGCGATCAATTTCGTCGACGTTTCGAATCTAACCTCAGACATTTTCGGTTCTCGCATTGATCCTTTCAATAATTTCTTTTGGTACAAACGTCGCGGCTTTTTCCAGTTTCGTGACGTAGATGATACCTGCGCCGGGAAGATCCAACTCGGCTGCGAAGTACATTTTTTCAAACACGCGATCTAGTTGTTCGTCACCACAAAGAATTGTGATGATTTCCTTTTCCACATCAACCGCAAGACCAAGCAGCCCCAATCGTTCACGAACGCCACTGCCGTTACCGTAGTAAATAGTTGCACCCTGGGCGCCCGCATCCTGGGCCGACTGGACAATGGCCTCCGCTTTTCCTCGCTGTACGACACAGGTGATCATTGAAACGTCCGTTAGAACGGTAAACTCTCGAGTACTCATATTAGTGATGTCCCTTCTAATTCCTCTGGCTCAAGCTTCGAACTCGCATGCCGCTTGTTTATCTTCCATTTGATATACAGCCCTGTAGACAGGACCGCAATAATCGGTCCGATGGAGGCCATCGACAGTATCCCAAAGCCTTCAATCGCTCCGAGCGCATTCCCAAACCCAAGCCCCATGGCCAGGACCAGTGGGACGGTCACCGGCCCTGTCGTGACGCCTGCGCTATCCCAGGCTATGTTCACAAATTCCTCGTTGGAGAAGAATGTCAACGCAATGGCGATGAGATAGCCCGGTACCAGAAGATAGGCAATTGGGATATTGAAAATGATTTTCGCAACACCGATTGAAATCCCAAAAGCAACACCCAGTGAAACCGCATACATCAGCGTCTGCTTTCTGAATGAGCCGTTAGTAAGATTCTCAACCGTCATGCCAAGAGCATTGAGTGCTGGCTCGGCAAGCGTCGCCCCAAAACCCAATAGCCATGCAAAGGCGAGCGCAATGAACAGCCCCAACGCAAGGACATAGAGCGGTGAGTCTTCGACCGCGGCAATTTCAGTAAATGCCGCAGGTACCAGGCCACCACTTTGCCCGCCAAGTTTCGACAGTCCGTAACTGAGGCCCAGATTGAATACGATCATGCCCAGTACACAGAGGAATATCCCAAAAAAAATCATCTTGGGGCTTGGTATCTTTTCACGGAGCAGCACTGTCATCACCAGAATCAGGAAAATGACCAGCGGGACTATCGCACGGACGCCACCCACGATCTCAAGGCCAGGTGTTTCCTCGTACCACTGCACTGACTGCACGCCACCTTGAACTGCAGTGGCGGCCTCTATAATCATTTCAGGGGTGTACTGGCTGGACACATAGAGCGCCAGTATCATGACGGCAATAATCGGAAACAATGAAGCCAGAGTGACGATCCCGAACCCGGAGAGAGAGTCGCCGCCTTTCCCCGCCGAATTGGCTATACCAATGCCAAGGGACAGCACTAAAGGAACGGTCACTGGTCCTGTCGTAACCGCACCACAATCAAAAGCAAGACCCAGAACTTTCATCATTTCCGGGTCGGTGGACATGAACAGAGTGAGACCAAGGATAGGCACCAGAGTCGTATAAATAAGTGGTTTCAGGCTCCACCCGTAAATAAAACGTACCGTACCAATCGCCGCAGCAAGACCTACGCCCGCGCCAACCGCAAGCACCAATGTGCCTGCCCAATCAGTAAGCAACGTGAACAGATACGGCGCCTTTGTGACATCAACCAGTGAACCCGCGGTCTGCAGCGCTCCGATTGCTGGTTCCGCAAACGTTACGCCAATACCTAAAAGGAAAGCGACACCCAGCACGACCGCCAGGCTGGCTTTGGCCGGCAGCGAGGTTCCAAGAGACTCACCAAAGGGCATTAAGCCAACTTTCAACCCCTCCATAAATATCATCAAGCCGATGACCACCGCGATAAGTCCACCGGTAATGATCGAGGCATCAACAATATTTTCGCGGAGAATAAACAGCTGGAATAGTGTCAGGTAAACAGCAAGGGGCAGGACCGCACGAAGTTGCTCAAAAAATCGCACTGAAAGATAGGGCTGCAGCAGACGATAAATATCACCTGATCCGACTTTAATCGCGACACGACGTGTGTCCAGCGCGTTGCCAGACTCATCATATTCAACTGCGGGAACCAGCTCATTGTAGCTGATCGTATCCAGATGAACATTGAGCTCACGACTGAAGCTGTTGAAGGGTATCTCTGCTTTAGAGTTCACTCACTCAACCTCTTTAGTTTTGTATAATACTAATCCTTATGGCCTTCAATTAGAACTGCCATCAAAAAGCCAATGACCAGGCAACTTTTGTTAAACCGCGGGTTAATATTACACCGCGGTCGCTTCATTACCCCGCGGTCGCTTCATTACGCCGCGGCGCTCTTCATTACGCCGCGGCGCTCTTCATTACGCCGCGGCGCTTGGCCGGGAGCCTACCCGCTCATACCAGGCCATGATGTTCTTGTTGTCTTCGTTCAGAGGTTGGCCTACCTGACTTCCAAACTCAAGAAAACAAAACAACAGGACGTCAGCCAGACTGAAGCGGTCTCCGCAGACAAACTGCTTACCCGCGATCTGGCCGTCAAGCCAGGTCAGCTTCTCCTGGGCAATCCCCTTTAGGTCATCGGCCGCGTGTGGAATGGTCGTTAAGCGGTCCTGAAAAATAGGCAACCCCTCCGAGTAGCGAAAACCGTTGGTCATGGTCTCCAAAATGCCCAGGTCAATCCTTCGAGACCACATTCTTGTTTCGGCTCTTTGCTCCGGGGTATCCCCGATGAGCGAAGACCCACCGTCCTTCTCGGCAAGGTACTCACATATCGCCGTGATCTCAGACAGGATAGTGCCGTCGTCGAGCTCCAGGGCGGGGCTGGTACCCGTCGGGTTTTTACTGACAAATTCTTCCCGGCGGTTCTCACCACCCATCAGGTCCAGGTCCTGTCGGTCCATTTCCAGGCCACACTCGGCCATAAACATTCGTACAACCTTTGGGTTGGGACCAACGGAATTGTAAAGTTTCACTCGCTCTCTCCTTCCATGCTAATAAATAGATTAATCCTGTATTCTGGCATCGGTTATAACGGAATCACCACATGATCGCCAGACCGCGTTGCCTTTTTTAATCATTTCAAATAATATCGAATGCAATTGTTTTACGACCCCGGTCGTTCGGAGCTTTCGATGAACCCAAGCTGCATAAAAAGCGAGTTACTCAGCTAGCAGTCACACCTGTGTTCATCAAGCACCCGTGTGACGTCAGCAGTATGACGCATACGGGTATTTAGACTTAAACCTACGCATCACTTTTCTAGGTCTCTGCTGACAGCAGGTTGTCAGTACCCATCAAGTAAACTGTTTTCACCGCGATCATCACTGCCTCTGAGTCTATTGTTCAGCCCATAATCTATGCCTGGACCGTATTTGAACCAGATTGATTGGATCAGCAAAATGACAGTAGAAGTTGTAAACGACAGGAAAAAAGCCCAGTTGCTGTGGTCGCACACTGAAGGCTATCGAGGCGCGTTCAGCATGGCCATCCTTGCGATGGCTGTTGCCTACGTCTTCATGTTCGGGGCGCCGCTTCTGGCGGCTTTCTCAATCGACGCGATTCGGGCCGGGGACGATTTTTCCCCGGATCCCAGGGTCATGCAGATTGCTCAGTTTTTTTCCGGTAACGCGGCACCGGGAATGATGGCTTATCTGATACTGGCGGCTGCGGGAACGATACTACTCACCGCAATAGCCGGTGGATTCCTGTATCTTCGCGGCCGGTATATTGCTTTCGCTTCAGAAGGCATTGTGAGAAGACTACGGGACAGGCTTTTTGATCACATCGAGCACCTGCCTTCTACCTTCCATGACACCGCCGATACCGGGGATATGGTGCAGCGCTGCACGTCTGACATGGAAACGATCAGAGTATTTCTTTCCGGCCAGGTTGTAGAAATTAGTCGCGCCTTTCTAATGCTGATCGTGGTCCTTCCTATCCTGTTCCATCTGGATTCAAGAATGGCATGGCTGTCACTTGTCACTATGCCTCTACTGTTTGTTGCCGCGATCTTTTTTTTCCAGCGGGTAAAGAAACTATTCGAGACGGTGGACGAAGCAGAAGCCGAGCTCACGACAGTCATACAGGAAAACCTTACCGGCATTCGGGTTGTTAGGGCATTTGCGCGGCAGGAGTTTGAGATTGAAAAATTTGCTGATAAAAACAAGGCGTTCCGCGATCACAATAATCGCCTGATCGGGATCATGGGCATCTACTACGGGTTTAGCGATATTGTCTGCCTCGGACAAATTGGCCTGATACTTATCGTTGGTGGTCTATGGGTGATGGATGCCTCGTTAACCGTGGGAACGTTGTTCGCTTTTCTCACCTACGAGGGCATGATTATCTGGCCTATTCGACACATGGGCCGGGTGCTAACGGACTCGGGCAAAGCCATTGTTTCTATGGGAAGACTTGCAGAAATATTGTCAGAGCCTATTGAGTCCCAGAACGAGATCGCACCGGAAAACCGGCTCATAGGACAAATCACATTCGAGGATGTGTCGTTTGCCTACGAAAAACCCCAGGTCCTGAAAAACGTCTCGTTTACGGTAGAACCCGGTGAAACCCTCGCCCTGCTCGGTCCGCCGGGCTCGGGCAAGTCGACTATCGCGCAGTTACTGTTGCGCCTTTATGACTATCACGATGGCTCCATCCGCCTGGACGACCATGAACTGAGCACATTGAATCGAAAGTACGTCAGATCCCAGATCAGTATTGTTCTGCAGGAACCTTTTCTCTACTCCAACACCATCGCGGGTAACCTGAAAGTAGGTCGACTTGATGCCAGCTTCGAAGAAATCAGGCAGGCGGCCATTGACGCCTGCATTTTCGATTCCATTGAAAGTTTTCCACGCGGTTTCGATTCACAGGTAGGAGAACGGGGCGTCACCCTGTCCGGAGGACAGCGCCAGCGAATTGCCCTCGCCAGAGCGTTATTAAAGGCACCACCGATCCTTATTCTGGATGACGCACTTTCCGCGGTGGACACGGATACCGAATCACAGATTCTCGACGCACTGAAGAACAGGCGTCACCACCAGACAACGATTATCATCGCCCACCGATTATCGACTGTCATGCATGCCGATAAAATTCTGATGTTGCACGACGGCGAGATAATCCAGCGCGGTAACCACGAGTCACTATCCAGGGCCAAGGGTGTCTATCAACGACTCTGCGCGATCCAGGGGGCCATTCAGGACCAGATAGAACACGATATTGCCGAGGTACGGGACCATGAGTGATGTGTACTTCGATGACGAGAACTTCGATGACGGATTCAACGAGGACTCGTTCAACTCAGGAATGGATCTCCATCTGTGGCGGAAGCTGTTTTCCTATGCCCTGCACTACCGCCGGGAAGTCATTATTCTTGCCATCTGTGCTTTTCTTACCGCCATCGCAGAGATCGCTTTTCCGCTGATCACCAAGGGTGTGATTGACACCGTTGCCGCCGATGGCCTGGACGCTGATCTCAGCAAGTATGCAGCTTTATACGGCGCGTTTACGCTACTGCTAGGTCTGTCAGTTGGTGGATTTATCTGGTTCGGCGGCAAGATCCGGACACACGTTGCCCACGACATTCGGATGGACGGCTTTTGTAATTTGCAGCGCCTGTCTTTCAGCTATTACGACTTTCGACCAGTTGGTTGGCTGATGGCGAGGATGACGTCTGACTGTGAGCGACTTTCGAACATCCTGGCCTGGGGCATGCTCGACCTGGTCTGGGGCTGCACAATGATGTTCGGTATCGCCATCGCCATGCTCTTCATGGACCTCACGCTTGGATTGATTGTGCTGTCAGTGTTACCTGTGCTGGCCTGGATCAGTATGAAGTTTCAACACCGGATACTGTCCAGCGCACGTATTGTGCGAAAGACCAACTCCAGAATTACCGGCACTTACAACGAAAGCATCATGGGCGTCCAGACCAGTAAAGCATTTGTAAAGGAGGCCGAAAATTTAAAGAAATTCGGTGGACTGACAGACCAAATGCACTCCGCATCCGTTATCAACCTGGTTCAGGCAGCGCTGTATCTGCCACTGGTCCTGACACTCGGTTCTGTTGCTATCGGCCTTGCTCTCGTATTCGGCGGTCTTGAGGTTGTCTGGGGCGCTATAACCGCTGGGACCCTGGTGGCTTTTCTGACTTACGCCCGACACTTCTTCGAACCTATCGAACAACTCGCGCACTGGTTTGCAGAAATGCAAATGGCACAGGCATCTGCTGAGCGCATCATGAGCCTGGTCGTGGCTGAATCTGAAATCAAGGATTCCGAGGATGTCATCGAAGCTATGAAACAGGACAAAACAGCCAACGCTGCCATTGACGGCCACGCCGATCAGATTAGCCAGATCTCATTTAAAGATGTTTCATTTTCCTATGATGTTGGCGACCCGGTCCTAAAAAATATCAATCTGGATATTCGCCAGGGCGAGACTCTTGCCATCGTGGGATCAACCGGGGGCGGCAAGTCCACACTAGTCAGCCTGCTATGTCGATTCTATGAACCTACAACCGGCGCCATCTCAATCGATGGCGTTGACTATCGCAAGCGCAGCCTGCACTGGCTCCAATCAAACCTGGGTGTAGTGCTTCAGTCATCACATATCTTCGGCGGCAGCATTATCGACAACATTCGCTATGGCAACCTGAACGCTACGAATGAAGATATATTTGAGGCATCAAAACGTGCGGGGGCACACGCGTTCATCGAGGCATTGGAAGATGGATACCAGACCTCTGTCGGTGAGGGAGGTTCAAAGTTAAGCGCAGGTCAGAAGCAACTCATCTCATTTGCAAGAGCAATCCTGGCTAATCCAAAGATAATGATCATGGACGAAGCAACTTCATCGGTGGATACAGAAACAGAACAGCAGATTCAGAAGGGAATGGACGCCCTGCTCTCAGGACGCATCGCGTTGGTTATCGCACACAGATTGTCGACAATTCGAAATGCGGACAGGATCCTGGTAATCGAAAATGGAGAGATCACCGAACAAGGGAGCCATGAGGAACTCATGGTTATCCAGGGACGCTACTACAAGCTGTACACACAACAGAGCCTTTCCGAATTTGTTGATGAAGAAAACTATTGGCGCACGTAAGCCACTGATTTATGGTTGAGCCTCTTTCACTCAAACCATTTTCCCTCTTACACAGAGTCAGGAGTATTCGACCATGAAAGTTGGTTACAAAAAACTTATCGAAGAAGCAGAAAAAAATATCGCAGCGTTGAGTGTCAGTGAAGTCGCGGGACTACTGGACGACGAGACCGTCACCATTGTCGACATCCGTGATATCCGGGAACTTCAGCGAGAGGGGAAGCTGCCCGGCGCGGTTCATGCGCCTCGCGGAATGCTCGAGTTCTGGGTTGATCCAGATAGCCCATATCATCGCGAACTGTTCTCGGAAGACAAAAAATTTGTGTTCTATTGCGCCAGCGCGTGGCGGTCAGCCCTCGCAACACAAACTGTCCAACAGATGGGAATGAGCAACGTATGCCACATGTCCGGGGGGTTTACCGCCTGGAAAGAAGCTGAGCAACCGATAGAAGCCGTAGAAAAGAAAGTCTGATGGCTTCCCTGGATTGGGATTGCCCCTACCCTTCCAATCGCTCGCCTGTATTCGCGCAGAATATCGTAGCGTCCTCGCAGCCCCTGGCGGTTGAAGCCGGCATATCTGCCCTGCGTCGGGGTGGCAATGCGGTCGACGCAGCGATTGCTACTGCAATAACCCTCACGGTCGTTGAACCCAACAATAACGGTATAGGCAGCGATGCATTCGCCCTGATCCATGACGGGGAGCAGCTTCATGGCCTGAATGCCTCAGGGCGGTCACCGGCCGGGCTCAGGCCGGACCGCTTTTCCGGGCTCGATAAAATGCCTGCCTGGGGATGGGATGCTGTCACGGTACCGGGAGCCGTCTCCGCCTGGGTGACTATGTCGGAAAGGTTCGGAAAGCTCCCCTTTGCTGATTTATTTACGGATGCTATCCGATACGCCAGTAACGGTTACCAGGTTGGTCCAAAATCAGGTGTCTTCTGGAAGCACGCCGTTGGCCGATATAAAAAATTCGATAGCTTTCAGAAAACATTTACCGTTAATGGTCGTGCGCCAGAAGTCGGTGAACTGGTCCGCCTGCCCGACCATGCGCGAACGCTCGACATTATCGCCGCCACAAAGGGCGAAGCTTTCTACCGGGGCGAACTTGCAGAGGCCATTGCCGCAGATGCCGCCGACCATGGCGCTGCAATGACCCTTAGCGATCTGGAGAATCACACCTGCGATTGGGTTGATCCTGTTTCCATGTCCGCCTTCGATGCGGAATTGCATGAGATACCACCCAACGGTCAGGGACTTATGGCGCTTATCTCGCTTGGCATTCTTAAGCATTGCCACGGCGCTGATCTGGCGCTCGATTCCGCAGACAGCGTGCATCTTCAGATCGAAGCACAGCGAATCGCTTATGCTGAAGCCGAGCGGCATCTCGCAGACATCTCACACATGCGCGTATCTGTTGAACAGTTATTGGATGAAACCTACTTGAAAGAACGTGCGGCAGGTATCGACCTGCGCTCAGCTAACCCGCAGCCAACTGCTTTAGGCGCAGGACCAGATACCGTATATCTGACTACCGCCGATTCAGGCGGCATGATGGTGTCGATGATCCAGTCAAATTTTCGCGGTTTTGGCTCCGGTATCGTTGTACCCGGCACCGGCATCAGCCTTCAGAATAGAGGGGCCGGTTTCGTTCTCGAAGATGGACACCCTAACCAGGTCGGACCCGGCAAACGTCCCTACCACACGATTATTCCAGGCTTCATTACCCGTGATAACCAGCCCATGATGGGATTCGGCGTCATGGGTGGTCACATGCAGGCGCAGGGTCACCTGCAGATGATGCTGCGGGTAATCCACTTTAATCAGAATCCACAGGCCGCATCGGATGCACCGCGCTGGTATGTCTTTGAAGATGGCAGGGTAGCCCTGGAGGATGGATTCGACCCATCCGTCGTTCGCGAGCTTCAGGCCCGTGGTCACGACATTGTCCTGGGGAGTCCTGAATACCTGTTTGGCGGCGCACAGCTAATTGTTAAACTCATCGACGGATACTGTGCCGGTTCAGATCACCGGAAAGAAGGACTTGCATCAGGCTACTGACGGTATTGGCAAACCCGGTTACGCCCGGACGCTTTCGCCTCGTATAGCACGCTATCGGACCAACCAATCAAATCCCTTGGTGCGACCTCCCCCTCGGGCGAGATAGTCGCAACACCGATACTTACTGTGACGTTCAACGCATGTCCGTCACCTAAATAGGTGGATTGTTCAATGAGTTGTCGTAACTGTTCGGCAAGGCTTCGGGCGTTTTCTGCAGAAACATAAGGCAACACAACCACAAACTCTTCGCCGCCATAGCGTGCTACTACATCAGAAGGTCGATTAAACATCTGGTCTATTTCTTTGGCGATCGCTGCAAGACATTCATCACCGGCGAGATGTCCATAGGTATCGTTCACCTTTTTAAAGTGATCTATATCCAGCAGAAGCATCGAGATGTCATAACCCTGGCGTTTCGCCCTTCGCCATTCCTGTCCAAGGGTATCATCAAAATACTGACGATTTCGGATCCCCGTTACAGCGTCAATGGTATTCATTTCTTTGAGAATAATATGCGCTTCAGATAATTTGCTCAGCGCGTCTTTCAATTCCTCAGTCCGTATATCTACTTCCCGTTCCAGCTGTTTCTTCAGGGCTTCCTGCTCATCCAACAATGCACGGTTCTCCATCGCAACCGATGCCTGTGAAGAGAGGGCCTCTATAAGGGGGATGATTTCCTGCGCGAACGGGCCAATTTTCCCGCGATCGTCCTTCGCATTGATTAACTGCAGCACACCCAGTGATTCATCGGACAAGGTCCGAAGCGGTACCGTCAGAAATGAGGACGTCGGATAATCCAGCATTTCGCTGAATGACTGGGCCGTTGAAAAATCGAACTCTTCAGAGCTTGCCGCATCGTCTACGACGATAGTTTCACCCCGATGTACAACACAACTCAGCACACTGCTGAGATTTGGCAAGCCATCTTCTTTATAAAGTGGAATCTCGGGAAGATTCATAGAGCCAACAAATTCATCTCCGCGGAGGAGACCGAGGGTGTCATTCAGGATGATAGAAAATTTAAGCGTGTTCTTCCCTGAATTGAGGAGGACGATACCAGCATCGGCATTCGCTAAGGATTTGGCTTCGAGCAGTATGTGCTTCAGCAGGCTATCGAGATTTTTCTCCGCAGACAGCGCGATACCGATATCAATCAGTCTTAGATAAGCACTAGCCTGAGTTTCGTCGTTCACTTCAATCCCTTAATTCGATTCTGCTACCACTCCCACTATAGCCAGAATGATGCCAACTTCACGGAACAAATCAGATAGCCAGGTTATCTTATTGTTTTTACTGATTTTTATCGAGCACTACAAACCAGGCCAATCGGTGATTACAAGGTCTACCGGTGACGCTGGGCGTTAGTTTTACACAAATTTTGCTTATTTGTGCAAGAGGAAGCTTTTTGCCTGCTTTCCTCAATCGTGCTGCACTGGCATTTCGGGCCGATCAAGGAAGTAGAGACTCAGTTCAGGGACGTACGTAATGAGTATCAGCGCAATCAGCAATACAAACATGAAGGGGATTGTGGCCTGGTACAGTTCGGTTATCGGTTTCTTGAAACGGTAGCTGGCAATAAAGAGATTCATACCAATGGGTGGCGTGAAGTATCCGATTTGCATATTCGCAAGGAAGATAATGCCCAGGTGCACTGGATCTACCCCAAAGCGCAGTGCCAGGGGCACGATCAGCGGAATCATGA
>JABBBA010000450.1:0-3629 GCA_018607685.1 K189A clade bacterium
CTTTCCCTTAAGTCTGCTCTGGAGACACTGGGTTACAACAAATGCCACCACATGATTGAGGTTATCAACAACCCGGGTGAACCGGAGAAATGGATGCGGGCAATCGATGCAAAAACCACCGATTGGGAAAGTCTGTTAGAAGGGTATGAAGCCACCGTCGACTGGCCAGCCTGTCACTTCTACCAGGAACTCGCGGACTACTACCCAAAGGCAAAGGTACTGCTAAGCGTTCGGGATCCACTGGAGTGGTTTGAAAGTATTTCTGCGACAACCCTCCGCGTGATACGAAAAAGAATGCAGGCAGGTGACGCAGATCAGCCAAAAAACCTGGGCTCCGAACTGGTCGTCAAAGCCGCTTTTGGCGGAGAAATTGATGATGCTGAACACGCCATCGACATGTTCAAGCGGCATACGAGAGAAGTCGTGGATGCCATAGACCCGGACCGATTGCTAATCTTTGACGTTCGCGAAGGCTGGGAACCTCTTTGCCAATTCCTGGACAAACCAGTACCGGATACCGCCTTCCCCCGCGTAAATTCCAGAGATGATTTTGAAGAAATATTTTTTGGTAGTGGGCTAAAATAGATTAAACGAACAACACTATATTGAGTCAGCTGGTAAATTATGACGATAACTTCATTGAAAGGTAAAACGGTCCTGGTTACCGGTGGCGCCAGGGGAATCGGCAAAGGTATTGCACGCGCCTGTCTTGAGGAGGGTGCTCGCGTCATCATCACCAATCTCGATATCGCGGTCGGCAAAGGAACCGAAGCGGAACTTTCCAGCCTGGGACCCATTCGAGCCATTCGCTGTGATGGAACTGATCGCAGGGCCATTGATGAGCTGATGGATGACGTCTGGGAGAACGAGGGTCCGATAGATATCGTCTTCAGCAATGCAGGTCGCGGTTTCAGCGCCAGCACGTTGGAAGCATCGATGGAGGATGTACATAACCTCTTCTCAACAAACTACGATTCGGCGGTTCATCTGGCGCAGAGTTACATCCCCAGGATGATCGCCCTTGATCGTCCCGGACATATCATGTTTACAGGCTCGGAACACTCTGTCGGATTACCGGCTGGTAACGAAGGGCTGAATTTCGGATTCTATGGCGCATCCAAGCATGCCCTGCTCGCGCTTGCGGAATGGCTCAGAGCTGACCTTCGAAAAACATGCGTGTCCGTAAGCTTGTTAATGCCGGGACCGGTCCTTACGGAGGGCCTCGCGTCAACATTCAAAATCCTGGAGACCGACCCGGATAACCAACAGATTCGACAGCAATTCAGCAAAGAGGTTGAATCCCTGCTCCGTGAGCGCATGATCTCGACCCAGGAATGTGCCGAGCTAGCGCTTAAAGGTTTAAAACGCGGCCTGTTTTACATACCAACCCAGTCTCACATTAAGTCGGACATTGACCGACGTTCAGAGGAACTTGAACAGGCGTTTGTCCTATTGAACGATAATCAGTAAACCCAATCTGACCTATCAGCTCAGATTGAGCCAGCCAACGTCCAGGTGCGTGTGTAACTGGTCGTCAAAAATAGTATCAATAACCTGTCAACAGGTTTGATTGCGTATTAACATCAACGTTATCCCTTATAATCTTAGCTGCCTCGCTCGGCAGCGTCGACGTATAGCAGTAGGTATATCAGTCAAATGCAGACCGTAACAATCGCCGGAATTTGTCAGCACCTTCAGGCGTCAGATCTTTTTTCAGACATAGACCCCGAACTTATAGAGCTTCTGTCCCCAGCGCCGGAATGGATAGAAGTACGCGGCGGCGAAGATATTCTGGTACAGGGGGAAACAGGACAATTCTTCTATCTACTGGTTCACGGCCGATTGGGCGTTCATGTCAGCGACGAAGACAATAAGCTACGGCGCGTTGCGACCATCCAGGCTGGAGAAGGCGTAGGGGAAATGTCACTGATGAGTGAACGGCCGATTTCTGCGACCGTGACAACACTGCGTGATTCCAACCTTGTCCGGTTCTCAAAAGAGACATTCGACGATCTAATTAGTAACAACCCTTCCGCCGCGTTAAGTATCACCCGAAATATCATTAGCCGATTGGAAAACAGCCTCCGCGGAGAAAGGGCACCCCAGGACTTATCAACCATTGTGGTTTGTGCGACCACCTCTGACGTTGAAATCGACCTGTTTTGCGAGAGATTAACTACTGCACTGAAACCGATTGGTACTGTCACCACCATTAGACAGAAAGACATCAATGACACTGCATTCGGTGAACACCTCCACCAACTGGAGGACGAATATGATCATGTCATTCTTGCCTGTGAACATGATGATGCAAAATGGCGAGACCTGTGTGTTCGGCAGGGCGACAAAATTTTATTGCTGGCAGATGCCTCCGCCGATCCTGAACAGTTTTCCGCTGACATCAACGCCGCCCCGGACCAGACAGACCTGGTGCTTCTCAGAGAAGAGTTCAAAGACAGGGTTAAGGTTGCCGATTGGCGACAATTTCTAGATTTTCAAAGCGTTTTCCACATCAGAAAAACGTCCAACCCGGACCACGAAAGAGTCGCTCGCATTCTTACCGGCAGGGCCAACAACCTGATCCTCAGCGGTGGTGCAGCACACAGCTTCGCTCAAATAGGCGTACTAAAGGCCATGACAGAGGCCAACATTCCCATCGACCGTATTTGCGGTACAAGCATGGGGTCTATTATCTCTGCTCAGTATGCAATGGGCATGAGCTACGACGAGATGATAGAGGACAATCGTAAAGTTTGGGTTGAAGGTAAGCCACTTTCAGACCTTACCTTTCCTGCTACTGCGCTCGTTCGCGGCAAGCGCCTTCAGAATCTGGTGCGCGAATCACTGGGCGAAATTGATATCGAAGACCTGCCATTATCCTTCTGTTGCGTTTCGACGAACCTCACCAGGGCCCGGGCAGAGTTTCATCAACGGGGTTCACTATGGAGAGCAGTAAGAGCCAGCGGCACTATTCCCGGCATTGGTCCACCGCTAATTTCCAATGGCGAACTACTGGTCGACGGCGGACTGATGAGTAATCTTCCGGTAAACCTGATGCAGGAGTACCATGCCGGCAGAGTCATCGCGGTAGATGTTGGCTTAAGAGGCATGCCTGCGGTGGGTAAGGACTGGGATGACAGCGTGAGTTCAGGCTGGTCACTGCTCTGGAAAAGCATCAACCCGTTTACCAACTCGGAATCGCTACCCTCACTCATGTCCATCCTTTACAGAACAGCTACGCTAGGTAGCGTGACAGGTAACGAAGAGGCGAAAAACGCTGACATCTACATGTCTCTCGATTTGTCCGAACACAACGCGCTCGATTTCAAGCTCATCGACCAAATCGCCAATGCGGGCTATGAATATGCCAAAGCCTTCATTGACTCAAGCGACCTATCAAGCATCACCAGAAACTGAGAACTGACCCGAGTTACTTAACGAGCGCGAGTTCTCTAACTCGCTGCTGCGCCTATCGGTGCCCACGCCATCAAAGATGAATCACCCTCAAAAGTGTTGTGGACCAGATCAACACCAGCCTCAACCGCCATTGCCTTGTACTGCATCCAGGACTGAACCGCGACGATTGGCGTTCCCTCACCCTCGTCAAACTGCAAAGGACCATAGACATT
>JABBBA010000450.1:3639-14487 GCA_018607685.1 K189A clade bacterium
ACCGTATCCCTCTGGCGGCCCAGCCCGATAGCCAATACGACCGCTAAGTACCATGAAATCAGCGGCGCCTAAATGATAATGAGGACCCGCGACGCCATTGTGCCTTACGATCAGCGACGTGATACCTGTCTCTTCACTGACCCTTAGCACCTTGAGCGCGATCGCCGGCAATGTGGGATTTACGATCCAGGGGATCGCACGAGTATCGACAAAATGTGGATGCACGCTTCGACCAACATCTGCAATATTCTCGGCCTCGGCAACCAGCGCCTTGGCATCGGTTCCGGCAATCGCCAATGGTTCTGCCTGCCCCTTATAGGCTGGTGGTCTTTCCTGCATACACTCCGCAAGCGTATTTGGAACTAACGTCAGACCCTGCTCCCTAGCGGCTGCCAACACGTCCAGGGCAGTCAGAAGGCTTGATACACCACCATCTTCATTCAGAAAAGCCACGGCGCCATAGAAATTACCGAGAAACTCAACATCCTCGTTAGCAATAAACTCGTCCACCTTGGCATTCGCGGGGATGTAACCCCAGGTACCCGGCTCCAGCGTTCCTGCCATTGGCCCATTCGGATAACTCAGCGTGCCGGAAAGCACCATCATATCCATTGCGCCCAGGTACACGAGGTTCTTTAGCGTTGTGCCTGCCTTTAACTGAATCACCGCACTGAACATGCCGCTTTCGCTACTGGCACGCATTGGCTTTATTGAAATTCCCGGCGCTTGAGGTAGTTCCATCCAGGGAATGTCATTTGTATCCACTCCGCCTTCAATGCCAGTGGGGTTAAAATCCGGGTTATAGCCTGCGTTCATGTTTACCTGCCTGAGTTAATTGACACCCCTAAGGTGCCAGAGTTGTGGGTGTGGAGTAAAGAGCCACTGTTAACTGAAACGGCTTCTGATCTACCATTTTTTGCTTACCATGGGTGAATATCACCGGTCCATTTCAGGAAAGTGCCCGTATCCGCCATTGTCATTTTTCCGATAACGTCACGGACCCCATTGGCGCTTTCACTGGGTTCAATGTCAGCCACATCACCGGCCATATCCGTTTTTACCCAGCCTGGGTGCATAGGGACAACAATCACACCCTGCTCTTTCAATTCAGTCGCCAGCCCCGTCATAAGACGATTAACCGCTGCTTTAACACTTGCGTAGGAATAACCAATAAGGTGGTCATAAACATGTGCTGCCACCTGGCTGGACAAGGTAACAACTTTTTTCTGCTGCCCCGCGAGCACATTCGGCAGGAACGTCTGGATAACTCTGAAGGGCCCCATTGCCATGACGTTGAACTCAAAGGCCCAGTTGTCATAGTCCATGTTTTGAAAGGTCTGTGTCTCCAGACCACCCCAAACCCCCGCGTTGTTGAGCAAGACGTCAATAGGCTGATCACCCAGTTCCGCTTTGATGGCACTAACCGACGACGCATCTCCGACGTCCATCCGGTGGACCGTTAGATTCTCCATGGTCGAGGCTAGAGCATTAAGTTGATCTGCTTTTTCCGGGCTTCGGGTAGTGGCAAAGACTCGCCATCCTGCTTCGGCATATTGCTTCGCTAATTCATATCCAATGCCCCTGGCTGAACCTGTAATCAATATCGTGCTCATAGAGCTTGCTCCATATACCTGGTCAGCGTCTGGTGAAAGTGCCTGACACGAATCTCCTGATAGTTAGCCAAGGTTGCACCCGACTTACCGGCCGTAGCGGCACCTTCCTGAGCTGCCTGCATGTTGCCGGTATCCTGATCAAATACGTGCCCGACATAGGGGTCCATGCCGGGAACCGTTGTATAAGATTCTTCAACCTTCAACCGGACTGGCTCCGCCGGTTCAACGGCCTCTCCGGGCGGTCGCGATTTCAGCAGGATCAAATCAAACAGCGCCTTGTCGTGTGACATTCCCAGCGGCCGAAATCGATAGACAATTGGGAAAGAGACACCCGAGAAAAACTGTTGGTTGGGAAACACAAAGTAAGCTATCGAGTCGACGATCTCCGAGTCGCTTACCTCCGATATATCCTGACCAGATCTTTTGATACCCTGGCGGAACTGCTCAGCCATCACCTGCCGCGCGGTTCCACCTTCGGGGACGACGAGCTCATCCGCCACATCATCACGATCACCCACCAGAAACATATCTAAAATCTGTTGTTCAGTCTGCTCCTCCTCGCAGAAGGTGCTTGGTATACCCGCTACATTAATCAGGCGACTGATATGGTCACCATAAAAGTCATACTGGGTATTTGCATCGCCATTGGTACGCGACAACTGACTGTGGGTTTCCATAACGTGGTAGGCCTCCAGAAACGCTTCGGAGGCTATCTTCCAGTTACAGTTGAGTTCTTTTTGAATGTGCTGCGCGACATAGCGCTCTTCAAACACTTTGCTCTCAATATGCGCCGGCAAAGGATGCAGGTATTCGAGCAGCGGCACCGGTTCAGCTTCCAGGTTGATAAAAACGAAACCTCCCCACACATCGCAGGCGACCGAAGATAATGCTATTTCATCCTTGTCTACATGAGGAAAGTCCCATTCACAGGGCAGGCTTTTTATACTCCCATCCAAATGCCAGTCCCAGCCGTGGTAAGGACAGCGAATAGATTCGCTCCAGCCTGAACTGAAAGACGGTTTTAGTTTGGTACCGCGGTGCATACAGGAATTGCGATAGGCGTTGATCGCACCGTTCTCGGTCCGCATGACAATGACCGAATAAGGCCCCACGTCATAAACATAATAATCACCGGATTCGGGAATATGTTCTTCACGGCAGGTCCACTGCCAGGTCCTGGGCCAGACATGTTCTACTTCCTTATCGAAGTAGTCCTTTGAAGTATAACGCTCATAGGGGATGTCCTCGTCCCCTAAAAACTCATAGCTTTGTTCCCTCAAATAAACCGGAACCGGGCGAGAATCCTGGTCCAGCAGGTCCTGAACACTCACGCCGGGGCATCGCGCCTCACCAGGCTTTAGAAATTTTTCAGACATAAATTATCTCCACTACCCGAGTGTCAAGGGAATTGCCCAAGGTGTAAAGTACAAATCCTCCCCACATTCAGTAAACGCATATGACACATTCGAAAGGCTTGCCCGGGCTTCGTGGCACCGACCATATCGGCATTACGGCACCGGATTTTGACGAGGCTGTCGATTTTTTTACCAATGTTCTGGGATTGGAACCCTTCTATGAAATGGGACCATTTGGGTCCGAAGAAGATGACTTCATGCTCGACATGTTGAACGTCAATCCGCGGGCGGTAATCCGACGTGTTAAGCAATTTCGTTGTGGGTCGAACACAAATATTGAGCTTTTTGAATACGAGAGTCCTGACCAGCGACGAGAAATGCCGAAGAACAGTGATTGGGGCGGACACCATATCGCGCTCTACGTGGATGATATAGATGCCGCGATGGATCATCTAAGGGCGCACGATATTCGACTCATGCCCGGAGGCGGCGGCCCAACGATACAGGACGGTCCGGAGGCGGGCCTTCGGTCCTGCTATTTTCTGACGCCCTGGGGCATGCAGATGGAACTCATTTCGTATCCGGGCGGTAAAGGTTACACCAACGACACGGATAGACGCTTATGGGATCCGCGGGGTTAATCTCTACCAACGGAGAATAACAAGACCACCAATTTGAGAATTCTGGCGATGAAGATCCGAGCCATTATCCAAACGTTTGCAACCGGGTAGTAATGCATTCGACATAAAGTTAGTCTTTTTGTTGTTCGCTTACAGGCGGGAAGTCCCAAGGCATTCGAACAAGGTTTTATATCAACCATATTTATCAGCGAGCTAGCCCATGAAAGAAATGATGGCGGAACTGACAAAACCTGGAGACCCCTCACTGGCACCCGGCGAAGCACGCTGCCCGGGCATTTCTGTTCCAGAAGTACTTCAAGCAGAATCCAGCGCCAGTGACACCGGCCTCATGGCGGATAGCTACCAGTTTCTTGGTGATGATGACCTGCCTTTCTCCCGGTATACCAGCCAGGAATTCTACGATCAGGAGATGAAACAACTATGGTCGAAGGTCTGGCAATGGGCGTGTCGTGAAGAGCACGTAGCGAACCCCGGCGACTTTCAGGTTTATGATGTCGGCCCTTACAGCACAATCGTCATCCGTGGATTAGATAACAACATCCGGGCTTTTATTAATTCCTGCCCGCACCGCGGCATGCAGTTCGCTGACGCTGGCTCGTCAGGTACCGGGAAACAATTCCTCCGCTGCCCATTTCACGGCATGTCATGGAACCTCGATGGCTCACTGAAAGAAATTCCATGTCGGTGGGATTTTCCGCACGTTGAGGACGACGAGTTTGGACTGACGGAAATACCGAGTGGTACCTGGGGCGGATTCGTTTTCATTAATTTTGATGTGGATTGTGGACCGCTTGATGATTTCCTCGAGGTACTACCGGATCATTTCAGAGACTGGGGAATGGAAAATCGATTTGTCGCCATTCATACCTATAAAGAGCTCCCGGGTAATTGGAAGATGTGCATGGAGGCTTTCCTTGAAGCTTTTCACGTTTTGGCTACCCACCCCGAGTTTCTCAAATCTTCCGCCTGGGCAAATACCCAGTACGACGTCTTCGGTAAAAATGTCACCCGCTTCTTACAAACGTTCTCAACCGGTAATCCCAACCTGGACCAAACAGAAGCAGAAATTCTAGGTGAGCTTGGCTTCAATCCTGACGATCTACCGGACGGCATCTCCGCGAGGGAATATCATGCTGAACACCTCAGGAAAACGCTAGGGAAAGAATATGGCACCGATCTCAGCAACATCAACACATCACTCATACTGGACTCTATTGAGTACCACCTGTTTCCCAATGCCTGTTTCTTCCCTGGTATTCAAATACCGCTCATCTATCGATTCAGACCCACATCCGTGGGCACCTGCGTTCATGAAATACTCATTCTTCAACCGATTTCGGATTCGGGCGAGCGCCCGAAACCCGCAACGCCGCAAAAGCTTGGGGTCGAAGACTCCTACACTACCATTGATGGTTTCGATCTCGGGGCGGTCCTGGATCAGGATACCGAGAACTTTCATCGGCAATGGGCCGGGATGAAAGCCTCGTTCAAGGCAGGACAGACACTGGGCAACTACCAGGAAGTGCGTATTAGAAACTTTCACAAGACCCTGGATGAGTATCTACAAGAGTAGAGACATCGTCCTTGACCGAGTGACCAGGTCGCTAACTATTCAACATTATATTAACCTCAAGACAGAAACTTCCAAGAGAGAGAACTATGATCAGAGGTATACACCACGTCGCAATATCGACTCCGAACCTGGAACGCATCGTTGCCTTCTATCGTGATGTGATTGGCGCAGAGGTTGTTTACGAGGGCGGCTGGGAACAAGGCTCAGAACGCATCGACAGCATCGTCGGACTTAAAGACTCCCACGCGAAACAAGCCATGCTGAAAATGGGCAATGCTTTTCTGGAATTTTTCGAATACGTTAACCCACCGGGGGCCCCCATCAAGCAGGGTTACGGCGTTAACGATCATGGTTATACGCACTTCGCGCTGGACGTGAAAGATATCGACGAAGAGTACGAACGGCTCTGCAAGAATGGCATGACGTTCAATTGCCCTCCGCCTGATTTTGTTAACGGGCCCATTCGCGCGACCTATGGCCGTGATCCCGACGGGAATGTTATCGAAATTCAGCAGATTATGGATGTTGACCATGACTTTTCGCTGGAACAGACCGTGAGCAAGTTCGACTAGTTAACTGTCGCGTTAGATTGGCGGAGTCTTATTCCATTTGTGCGGTACCGTCGGTGTCCAGCCGTAACGTCATGTCATAGATTTTCCAGCCCTCATGGGACCGTCTAACCCTGGAGATATACGTACCCAGAAAATAATACACGGACCCATCTGCATTCTTGTGCCAGGCGTGGAGGTAACTTTCCAGCTGGCCGGTATCACCATCAACTTCCGTTAGCTGGGTACCAATCAGGTGCTGGGTGCCCACATAGTCTTTAAGTGCTTCACGGCAGACACCAGCCCACTCATCTGCACCATCAGCTTCAAACGATAGATCTCCAGCGTTTGCTGTTCGGATTTTCGCATCATCGGTATAAATTCGATGATAGATCTCCAAAGCCTCTTTTACTGTTTCGGCTGTACCTAGACCGATCAGATCCGTCGCTTTTGCGTAGAGCCGCTGTAACGTTTCGATTTCGTGTTTATCGGCAACCATCGCCAGGCGGTCATCAGACATTCCAATCTCTCCAGGTTAAGTAGCGTTAACATGCACTTACCTGAACTGGTAGTAAAGCGTTGGAACTCGAATCAGCTGAAACTATTGGCAACAGAGTTCGAGATAGGTTGAGATTCGGTTAGACTGCGTTCCTGCCGAAAAAAAGACCTTATCTTTCTTGAACTTACCACCCAGGTTCGGCGGCCCAACACGCAATACAAGACCCACTCATAAAATCGAAACCCACGGGTAACCAGCGATGAGAAAAGTTGAAATTACACGGGAGCCAGTTGAGCTCTACAAGATCCTGAAATTCGAAGGACTGGTTGAAACCGGGGGTGAGGCGAAATTGCTTATTGGCGACGGACAGGTGACCGTCAATGGTGAAGTTGAGACCCGGCGACGAAAGAAAATTGTTAATGGCGATGTTATCGAGTTCCGCGGTGAAACGTTGCAGATGCAATTAGTGTGATTGAGTTGCCAGCTCAAGCGATCCCCCACATTGATTTCAGAACTGTTCAGATAGTTGCTGCAATGTCGTTTCGTGGTTACCGACCAGCCGAAGAATGATATGTTCCGCACCGGCCTCCGCAAACTCACGAATGAACGCGACAACTTTGCTCAAGGACCCACCGCAGCAGGCCTGAATACTACGCATGACCACGGGAGACATCCCACAGTATTCCGCCATATACTCATTGATCTGGGCGTCCGCTCGCTGTTCATTTTCCCCAACACATACCGTCAGATATATCGATGCGGTGGGAAGCGGGCGACCAAACTCATCCGCAGCTTTCTGCAGCTGGACAAGTCCTGCTCGAAATCCCTCAACATCAGGTCCAATCGGCATCCATCCATCATAGTGCTCCGCACATCGACGAATGCCGGCGGGTACACCGGCCGCCAGCCAGATCGGGGGGCCACCGGGTTTTAC
Source organism: K189A clade bacterium (assembly GCA_018607685.1). Lineage (GTDB taxonomy): Bacteria > Pseudomonadota > Gammaproteobacteria > Pseudomonadales > Azotimanducaceae > UBA9659. The sequence continues at coordinate 10,803 of JABBBA010000450.1, forward strand.
TGGTAACGGAGCCAGCTCAGCCGCATTAACTTCCCAACGCCCGGACCAGTTTACTGGCTCGCCTTTCCAAAGCTCCCGGCACAATGCGAATCCCTCGACCAGCCTTCCGACACGCTTGTCAAACGGCACTGATGCGGCTTTAAACTCATCCATAATACGGGGCGTACCAGCAGCAATACCGGCGCCAACAATAAGTCGGCCGCCTGAGATCTGGTCGATCGTAGCCAATTGTTGCGCGAGCACCACAGGGTTACGCAAAGCGGGTAACAGTACCGCGCTACCGATCTGAACCCGGCCGGTGACGGCACCAAGTGCAGCGAGCATGGTTAAAGGATCATGCCGTGGACGTGCGAAGAGCGAATCCCCAACCCACAGGGATTCAAAGCCCAGCCGCTCAACCATTTTTGCTCGTTCCAGCAGTCCGGCCACACTATGATCACCACTCATAATGTTTTCACGGGTGGGGATAAGGTATCCCAGTTTCAGTTCCATCTTGATTTCCTTAGTTCGGCGCAACTTTGCTTTAGAGTTGCGCACGTTAATGGTTTTCGCCGGACCTTGGCAAATACATACGTTAAACAAGTGATAATAAAAGACGCGGAGTAAAGACCAGGCGCAGGATTCTGGTAGCATCGACGGAATCGATAGCTACAGCCAGCTTCACTTTTAGCACAATCAAACTGACGGCAATCAAGGGCACGCTGAACATGAAATTTGGACTACGATACTGCAACACCGGGCAATATACCGATCCTGACAAAGCAGTCGAGCTTCTGCAGGCTGCCGAGGAAGCTGGTTTTGAATCGGCGTGGACGGTCGAGCACACCGTACTGCCGGAGAATTATGAATCGCCCTACCCGTATTCAACGGATGGAAAAATCGGTGGCGGCAGGAATGATATTCCACTGCCAGACCCTTTGATCTGGCTGGCTTACGTGGCGGCACAAACATCTACTATTAAACTCGGTACCGGGATTCTCATTCTGCCCCAGCATAATCCGGTGATGGCCGCAAAACAGATCGCAACGCTCGACGTGATGGCGAGAGGACGCGTTCTTCTTGGCATCGGGGTCGGTTGGCTGAAGGAAGAATTCGATGTCCTGGGCGTTGAGTTCGCTGCCCGTGGCGCTCGTATGGAAGAATACGTAGCCGTGTTGCGAGCACTCTGGTCTGAAGAAACCCCCTCTTTCAACGGCGAATTCACCCGGTTCGCCCCGGTTTATTGTCGACCTCAACCGGTTAACGGCAGCGTACCTGTAATCGTCGGCGGACATAGTAAGGCCGCAGCCAGAAGGGCGGGCCGCATTGGCGATGGCTTCTTTCCGGCACGCGGTGTCTCTGAAGAATTGATTGCACTCGCTCGTTCGAGCGCCATTGACGCCGGACGCGACCCCGACGCGCTTGAAATCACAGCGAGCCTTCCGGAAACGGTTGACGAAATCCCTCATCTCGCCAAATTAGGTGTAGATCGAATTCTGGTTCCAGTTACCCCAACGCCCGGGATGGGCTCATGGGTAAAGAGCCCGGATGATGCTTTGAAATGGCGTGACCAGATTGACCAGCACCGAGAATGATTGATTGCAGAGCGCGCCTCTTTCTAAACGCGCTCTAACAACAATACCGGACCGTTACTTAAGGCCAAACACGACGAGCGCATTGCCAGGTATATACCGATTGAATCCATAACCGGAGTTCACGTACAACATTCCATCCGCGACCAGCACGCCGCCGCCGCTGAACGCGCCGCCGCGGGCAACGGCACCAGACACTGTTTGAAAGTCTCGTAAAAAGTTGTACTCCCAAATCAGGCTGCCATTCTCTCGCGAATAAATGCGCATCCGTCCGTCCAAAAACCCTGCGATCACCGCGCCTGGAATGGCCGTTATCGCCTGGGATACACCGGTTTCGCACCGGGGAGTCTCACCGCAGACATTAGCTGCTGGTGCAGACCAGAGCAGATCACCATTTTCCGCATTCACTGCATGCACACCCGGTCGCGCCGGCTGAGTACTTTTGGAACTCACCTCATCACCGCCGAACAACGTATCGTTTATCGGTACGTAAACCACATCAGCATGCGCCGCAATACCAAAGTGAACGCCGCCCTGCACACCGCCACGACCGACGCGCGTCTTCCATAGTGTCGTGCCTGTATCCGGGTCCACACCGACAACATCACCGGACTTCTGCCCCCCAACAACAACGTCCTTGTCTGAGGCTAGATGGACCAGAATGGCATGTGATCCGAAATCGGTATCCGGTCCGTTTTCCTCCGGACAGTTGGCATTACTGAGTCCAGGAAAACCAACAAAGCAGGCAACATTCCAGGCATCTCTGCCAGTTTGCTGACTTACCCAGTTTTTCCGACCTGATTTCAGATCAAACGCAATGATGCTGTCTGAATTCCCATCTGCAGGTGAGGAGTAGTTCTGGCCTGTACCCACATAAAGTTGCCCACGTTGTTCATCAATCGTCGGCGAAGACCAGATCGGAGCACCGGAAGGCGCCATGATGGTTGTACCGACCTCCGTCTTGCCTGCAGGTGCTGCGGGTTTGTCGATGCTATGAGACTTCCAGATTGTTGCGCCGGTAGTTGCGTCGAGCGCCAGAACCGCACCTCTAAAGGTACAGCATTCATAGTCAGGGTTGGCGGCGGCGATGGTTTCCAGGGACGACACGGATACATAAAGGCGCTCGTTAAAGTAGCTGGGCGTACCGGTCAATGTCGCATCCCGGTGATCATCCGCTTTAACGCGCCAGCGAAGATTGCCTGTTTTGGCATCCACGCTATAAACGTTTGCCAGAATGTCACCGAAGAAGATCGAAGGATTTGCATCAGTGTCACCGGCATCCCAGGGCGTTATGACAATACCCGTACGCACCTCGGCTTTGGCCTGGTATGACCATCGCAGGCAACCGGTTTTTGCGTCCAATGCCCAGACAGTCCCATCCTGACTACCAACATAGATGGCGCCTCCCCCGTAAATGGGTTGTGAGCGAGCCTGGAATGCGTTGGGGTAAGCAAATGACCATTTGACCTCCAGATCACCGACATTGGTCGAACTAAGGCCACCTGCCGCCAGCGGCTGGAAACGGGAATTCTCGAGATCCACGCCCCACCCCCGGGAAACCGGAGCAAGGTCAGGATCAAAGCTGTGCGCCTCATCGCATTGGGGCGGCATTGCTGGAGCTTCTATATCACTCAATAGACGACGACTTAGAAATTCTGCAATGTCACGGCGACCAGCAACATCGATGCCCGCCGCCTGGGATTTCATTGAACCTTCGCTCAATACCCTGAGAATACTATCCGGACCAAGCCGCCCAATCATCGATCGACTTGGGGCTTTATAAAACGCCTGGTCATGGCAACCGGCACAATTTGCTTCGTATAGTGCAGCGCCTGGGTGCGGTGGCTCTACTGCTTCAGCACTACTCTGCTGGGCAGTCAAAAAAATGATCAAAAAAACAGACAACACTTGTGTTAACAAATTCACTCACAACGCCTTTTGCTTAACGGGAAGCACCTACTCAATACAGAACCGAACACGCGGGATGACGGCGCGATGAGTTGGTGGTGGGCGGGGAACAATCAGGATGAATGTTCCGACCAACCCATTAGAGCCTCGTATTTACGATGCCAGTTTTTCGAATGTCACTTCAGGGAAACCCGAATCTACCGAAG
>JABBBA010000442.1:0-4344 GCA_018607685.1 K189A clade bacterium
ATAAGAGACAGCTGCACGCACCAGGCCGCTACGAACAATATCATCACGCTCAAACTCATGAATGTGAACAGCTGAAAGCCCCCTAAGTCGCCCTACAGCATCCGCCAGACCGTTATTTCCACGGATATCGCTCTGTTTTACATCACCGTTCACCACGACCTTACAATCCTCACCGATACGGGTAAGAAACATCTTCATTTGAGCGGTCGATGTGTTTTGCGCTTCATCAAGGATAACGAAACTATCACCCCCGAAAGTCTTACCCCTCATGAAAGCCAAAGGCGCCGCAACAATACGGCCATGGCGCAGGTTGTATTCCACCGCCCCTTTGCCAAGCCGTTCATTCAGAATGTCACGGAACGGATCGATGTAAACACTGAACTTTTCCTCCAGGTCCCCGGGAAGGTGCCCCAGTTGCTCTCCCGCCTCAACGGCTGGCCTGGTGAGAATGATTCTTTCAACCCGCCCATTCGCCAGCGCTTCCGCCGCCATCGCAGTTGCGCAATAACTTTTACCGGTCCCCGCTGGACCAATACCGAAGGTCAGGCAATGACTTTTGATTGCACACATGTATCTTTTTTGGGACCTGGTACGGGCTTCAAGAGGCTCCCGCACTCTCGTGGGGGTATAGGCTGTTTCAAGATGAGGATTAATGGGGTGCAAAGTATAGATATCTGCACCGCCTAGATCGGCAGGATATTGCCTGCTGGATGGTTTGGATTTTCTCCCTTCTGGTTTCTGTCGATTAGATGCTGAGCGTGCTCGGTTTCTCTTCGCCATAAAATAATTTACCCAAATGGTTAACCGTGAAGTGTCCTGTGTGTGTTTTCAATTGGTGCGCCTCCTTAGTAAATAGGTAAATGGGATGTCCTGATAAAATCATAATTGAAAATATCCAAAGCACAATGCTTATTTCTTTTAATTGGGGTCAGGTTTGAAAAACGTCGATTGTCTCGCATTAGACGTCGCTTCTACACGAGTCGTTCCATGACATGGTCAGCGAAGCCATGACCAGCTTCACCGTAAAGGTTGAACGCAATACAGCCTAAACTTTCCAGTTCATCTCTCTGATCAGGAAAACGTGACACTACCGCAAGTTTGCCGCTATAACCGAGCTCCTGTGCAAGCTCCACGGCAACAAGGTTCTCTGAATGGTTCGTTAGGCAGATCAAAATCAATGACTTGTCTTTCAACCCGGAGTGGGCCCAAAAGTCATAGTCCGTCGCGTCGCCGTGCACACATCTGATTCCTGCTTTTCGATGAATCAGGACATTTTCATAGTCCTCTTCAACCCCAATAACCGTTTCCCCGTGAAGTTCTACCAGGCGTCGAGCAGCCCCCCGGCCAACTCGCCCCATTCCCATCACAACGATTGAAGCATTCCCAAGATTCGCCGGGGTTTCAGCCTGCAACCTTTGTGTTCGCTCCACCCGTTGCAACAAGGAACCATATCTGGAATAGAATCGGTGAATACGTGAATTAATCGGCGTCGCCACAAAAAATGAGATAGTTACAGCCAATGCAATAGTCGTTACCCACTCGGGCGGCAAGATCCCCGCCGAGACTGAAAATACCGCTACCACAAGGCCAAACTCGCTATAATTAAATAAGGCGGAACTGGCCAGCAGAGAAGTTCTTGCACGCAGGCGGAATGCCACGAACAGCAGGAAGTAGATGATAGGCCGGAGGAAGATCAACACCACCAACGCCGCGGCAACAAACCACATGTGTTGCTCAGGAAACCCGTAGTATCCAATCTGTATAAAGAACCCGATCAGGAACATATCCTTGAACCCATCGAGACTGGAATAGAGTTCCCTGGACAGAGGAGAATTCGACACCAATACGCCAAAAAACAAAGCGCCCAGACCACCCTTCAACCCAACAAGCTCAAACACTTCTGCGCCACCAACGGCGAGCATAATGCCTAGCAAAATAACGAGTTCACTATGCCGCGATAATGATAATAGCCAATGCAGCACAGGACGCACAAAAAACAGTAGCGGCAGGGCCAATGCCCATGCGGAGGGTAACTTTCCTGAGGCCAGAACCAGGAAGCCGACGGCAATAATATCCTGGATAACCAGAATACCAATAGCCAGTTTTGCATGATAGGAAGCGGATTCCCCCCGGTCCTCGAAAACTTTGACTGCGAACACCGTACTGGAAAACGATAGCGCCAGTGCGAGCACCCAGGCGGAAGTAATACTCTCCAACATGAGAATGGGGAAAACCATACCCGCCCCAACAATGACGAGTGTCGTAAGCGGCACGGCGATCGCAATCTGAAGCCCGGCAACCGCCCAGATCTGGGGCGCCAGAATTTCCTTCAAATTCAACTTCAAACCAATAGTAAACAACAGCAGAAGAATGCCGAGGTCAGCAATCGAGGAAATAAGCGCTGCCTCACCGAGACTCAGTTCATGCGCAACAAACCCGGCAATAAGATAGCCGGGAAGCGGTGGGTAGCCCAATCTCTTGAACGCTAAACCGGCAGCAAACGCCAGCAGAATGACTAATGGTTCCAAGCTGATTTCCTATCGTCGTAGACTAGCATCTTATACGTGACCCGCGTCTGAAGCACCTTGCTCCGACGATTTAGCGCCAACCGGACGAAATACGTCGCTGGAAACCGGGGCATAAGCCTCGAACACCGGCAGGGAAACAAGACAGCCAACACGATATAATGCAGGCACCAAAACCTGACTAACTGACTATGAACGAACTCATACAACACCGCCTCGAACTTGTGCGCGGGGAAATGGCGAAATCAAACCTGGACGCATTCATCATCCCCCGTGCGGATGAGTATCTGGGTGAATACGTACCCCCACAGAACGAACGCCTGCTGTGGATCAGCGGTTTCTCTGGGTCCGCGGGTATGGCTATTGTGCTTAAAACCGGAGCAGCAATGTTTGTCGATGGCCGCTACACCATTCAGGTCAGGCAGCAGGTTCCGGAGGCGTCTTTCGAATTCCACCATCTAATTGAGGAACCACCCATTACCTGGCTGTGCGAAACGCTGGGGGAAGACTGCAGAATAGGGATCGATTCCCGTATGCATACGCTTTCCTGGTACCAGGCCACTAAAAAAACTCTCACCGCGAAAAACATCGAACTGATTGAGTCGGACGACAACCCGATCGACCTGCACTGGGAAAACCGGCCCGTTCCGGATCACACATTGGCCATGCTTCTGGGCGAGCAATACACCGGTGAAAACAGTGAAAACAAAAGACAGTTGATCAGCGCCAAGATAGATCAAGCCGGAGCCGACATCGCTCTAATTTCGCAACTCGATTCTATCGCGTGGCTACTCAATATCAGGGGTGCAGATGTGCCCAGACTGCCGGTCCTGCTTGCCTTTGCAACGTTGGACAGCGCTGGTGACATGGTGATTTACACAGATCCACGCAAGCTACCTAACGATTTCGCAGCACACGTCGGGAAAGGCGTTACCATCAGGGAAGAGAACCAACTGGAACCTGCCCTTCATCACCTTGGCAGTCAGGGAAAACGGGTAATGGCTGACCCGACAATGGCGAACGCCTGGTGCCAGCTCAGATGCCAGAATGCGGGTGCAAAACTGATTGCGGCTACAGATCCCGTGCTCATACCCAAGGCACAGAAGAATGCGACCGAACTGGGCGGAATTCGGAATTGTCATATTCGCGATGGTTCCGCCGTCAGTCGCTATCTTGCATGGATAGAAAGCGAGGTCTCCGCCGGGAAGCTTTACAACGAAGCTGAACTCTCGGACAAACTTGAATCATTCAGGCGCGAACTCACCGACATTCACGACCTTTCCTTCGACACGATATCAGCCGCAGGTGCCAATGGCGCACTCTGTCATTACAACCATATGAATGGCACACCGGCCATGCTCGAGATGAACAACCTCTATCTCGTCGATTCCGGCGGTCAGTATTCGGACGGCACCACCGATATCACACGTACGGTAATCATAGGGGAACCAACATCTGAACACAGAAAGATGTACACGCTTGTGCTGAAAGGACACATTGCGCTTGCGCGGGCAGTTTTTCCTAAGGGCACCTCGGGTGTCCAGCTTGATGTCCTTGCCCGGCAGTTTCTCTGGCAGGAAGGGCTCGACTACGACCATGGCACCGGGCACGGAGTCGGTGCGTTCCTGAGCGTACATGAAGGCCCCCAGAGGATTAGCAAGTCGGGGCCCCAACAGGAACTGTTACCCGGCATGGTTGTCTCAAACGAACCAGGCTACTACCAGGAGGATTGCTTCGGTATCAGGTGTGAGAACCTGGTGATTGTTATCGAGCGGGAAGATGGCTGGCTCGCATTCGAAACAATCACCTTCGCACCTTT
>JABBBA010000442.1:4354-14370 GCA_018607685.1 K189A clade bacterium
GGAGGTTCACACCAAACTGGCGCCCCTGCTCAAGGCTGATGACCTTGAATGGCTGGGAAGGTCGACTAGGCAGGTTGCTTAAAAAGTCGGACAAACCGAAAGATCAAGCGAGGAATCCTGACACCACGCTGTGCAGGGCGTCCCTGTGGTTCTCCAGCAATAACGAGTGTGTTCCCTGACCGATAACAGTCATTCTTTTTTCGCGGGCATTGCCAAGCTGCTCAAAGATTTTTCTTCCCTGTTCAGGCGTTGTTTCCCTGTCCAGTTCACCGACCACGATCTGGGTCGGCGCCAGAATTTTCAAGGGCTCATACCAGGGTTCTCCGGCCTGAGAACAATGCATGAAATCTTTGAGTACCCCCGTTGGCGCCCTTAACAATCCGGATTTGTCACCAACCGGGTCAACAAGGACGGTATCCGAACACCACTTTGATACTCGTACCGCTGGCACCATGGCATCAATTTCATCCTGGGATAATCCTATCGCCCAGCGTTTCGCCATCGACGCTGCGTCCACCGTTCGATAAGCCCCGATATCTGCACTAATCGTCCGTGGCGTTGAGCCTTTCTCCACCCAGAGAGCGCCGCTCAACACCAGGCGCCTTACCTTTGCTGCAAACTGACCCGCGTACTGACCGCAAATGGCACTGCCCCAACTGTAGCCAATCAAGCTGACCTGTTGAATGTCTCTGTCCTTCAGGATGAAGTCCACCGCGCGGTCTACCTCTGCTACAGCATGGGCAGTATCGACAATCGGGTCATTGAGATCTGGTGCGACCAGCATCTCCTCCGGTCGGTCAGACTCCCCGTACCCCAGAAGGTCCAGACACCAGACATCAAATCCTTCCCCCGCCATTTTGTCCATCCACGACTCACCATCGACCTCATAGTCGAACGTTGAAGTGGACCCATAGGTCGCCCCATGGACGAACAACACACTGTTGCCAGGCATCCGGTGTTCCGCATCATTCAAATGCTTGTTTCTCAGCAGCAGACCATAGCCATCCGTCACACTGGCTATGCGGTAATCACTCTTGATAATCATCTATTCCTCCCTCTCGGCCTAACGTATCATGCTATTTATTAAGAATTCCACACCCCTGGAGGTGGTTACATGAAAGATGTAGCGGGCAAAGTAGCTTTTATTACCGGCGGCGCCAGCGGTCTTGGTTTAGCCATGGCACGGTCATTCACCGGCGCGGGCATGAAAGTCGCGATCGCCGACATCCAGGAAGATGCATTGGCCGCCGCCCGGGACGAATTTTCCGAGTCTAACGCAGACGTCATCACCATCAAGGTTGACGTCACAGACCGCGATGCGCTTGAAGAAGCCGCCAAAGAAACCGAAGCGGCTTTTGAGAAGGTTCATGTTGTCTGCAATAACGCCGGCGTCGCCGTTAGCGGGAACATCAAGGATCACACCTACAAAGACTGGGACTGGGTCATGGGGGTTAACCTCGATGGCGTAATCAATGGTATGCAGGTATTTTCAAATCGCGTGGTTTCACACGGCGAAGGCGGCCACTTCGTCAACACTGCTTCAATGGCCGGGCTTGCCGGCTTCCAGGGAATGAGTATCTACAACACTTCCAAGTTTGCCGTTGTAGGAATGTCAGAGGCCATCGCCGGTGATCTTGCACACTTCGGTGTGGGTGTCTCGGTGCTGTGTCCCGGATTCGTCGCTACGGGAATTTACACCTCTGAAAGAAATCGGCCAGAACAACTCGGCGGGACTACCGCTTCTGAGTTTGATCTTTCAAAGGATGAATTCAGGACCGAAGAAGAAGTTGCCAGACTTCAGGAAACCCTCGACGGTATGCTGGAGCCCTCGCTAATTGGGGATATGGTGCTGCATGCGGTTCAGGAAAATGAATTCTGGATTCTCTCTCACCCTGAATTCAGGGAAGGCACCCGGGCAAGAGCGCAGGGTATCAATGATGCTTTTGATCGCTGGGAAGCTTTCCGGGCAGACTACAACAAGTGATTTTTAACAACGTTTAGAGGTTTTTATTACGATGAGTGTCCCTCCCGAAATCTATCTGGATATGGACGGGGTCTGCGTCGATTTTATCGGTGCGGCGATGAAAACCCAGGGCTACAACGCCGACCTCATGTTAGAAGCATGGCGGGAAGAACATCCCGGCTCGCTCTACCCTGAACCATTGATGGATAAAACCGCAACGGAATTCTTCACCCACAGCAACATGCATGCATCTGAATTCTGGGCTGATCTCGTACCCTATTACTGGTTCGAACATCTGTTTGAGGAACTAGGCCGACTGGGACATGTGGTTTTTTTAACCGCACCCACCGGCGCCCCCGGTTGCGTATCAGGCAAACTTGAGTGGCTGATCAACCACTTCGGTTCGGATTTTACTGACTTTATCTTTACCAGGCACAAAGACAGACTCGCACACCCCAATGCGTATCTGGTTGATGATATGCCGTTCAACATAGAACCGTTCAACGCAAGGAACGGTGTTGGAATACTATTCCCGCAAATCTGGAATGAACTTTCCCATATCGAGGACCCGGTTCCTCATGTCATCACCACGCTTGAGGCAGCAATCCTACGCCACCAGTAAATTACTCTCGCCTGCCATTTACTCTCATTTCTGTCAGTACCTTGCCTTCCCGCAGTGAAGCGACTGCGCCCAGGTCGCTACTGACTCCCACGGCAATAGTGTCATCCCAAAAAACAGGCCGACGAAAATAGACATCAAGATCCACTTGTTCCAGACCCTGACCCCAGATTGCGGCCATAAGAAAATGTACACCCTGCCCACCACCGATGATAGGAGCTCTGAAACCTGCCAGGTTTGCTGCTTCCATCTCATAGTGAATCGCATTGCCTTCGCTGCTGTAAGCTTTCGTACCTTCCGGTGTTAATCGGTGTTCACTGACCAGGTTCAACGTGTCCGTGTTTTCGACCACCGGAGCAGGCCGTTCCCCCGCTCCCCGGCTCCCCGCCTTCGACGGGTCCGGTTTTAGTGACACCCGGGGTACGGAAACTGCCCTTTCACCATCGCTACCCTCAAACCACACATCCGTTGAGATACGCCTCCCCCTTGGGACATCCTCAACGGAGACAATCCGTCCTTTCGATACCAGCGCTTCACCCAGGAGGACCGGTCGATGCTGGACAATCCTGCTCAGCATATTGACGTTTCCCTCGGCGGATATGCCGCTCACAATCCCAACGTTGATACCGATTCCTATATAGAAGGACGGATCAACCTGATCGCCAAACAACGCCGCATCCAGCCCCAGGGAAGCCAGCTTTTCAGCCTGGTATTCCTTCGTGACGATTGACTCTTCTCGGTTAAGTTCAAACCCGGCAACAGGTTCGATCCAGTCGGTGGACATATCACGCCTCTCACAATCTATGTTCCTGTAAGGAAATATAACACCCCGCCCACAGGGTCCGGGAGATAAGCAACCAGCGCTCCCTAGCTGTCCCAGGAATTGGTATCATCCCCAACTTGTTCTTCGCAAAATATCAGGCCAGGGTTTAGATGAATTCCATTGCAATTGAACGCCTTTTGAAAGGCAAGATAGCCGTCGACGAATACGTGACGGTTGAAGGTTGGGTGCGCAGCAAACGGGATTCCAAAGCCGGCATCAGCTTTATCGCCATTCATGATGGCAGCAGTTTCGACCCCATCCAGGCCGTCGTCCCAGACACGCTCCCTAACTACCAGGATGTGGTGTTACACATCACCACCGGCTGCGCAGTCCGTGTGACAGGACAGTTGGTCGAGTCTGAAGGAAAGGGGCAACAGTTTGAAATCCAGGCAACCGAGGTCGAGGTACTGGGATGGGTTGACGATCCTGAGTCCTACCCCATCGCAAAGAAACGCCACACATTCGAATACCTTCGCACCGTTGCTCACCTGCGACCAAGAACCAACACCTTTGGCGCAATAACGCGCGTCAGAACAACGCTTGCGAATGCGATTCACAACTACTTTTTTGAACGTGATTTCCATTGGATCAATACTCCTCTGATCACGGCCAGCGATTGTGAAGGCGCCGGTGAATTGTTCCGGGTCAGCACCCTGGACATGATGAACCTGCCGGTCGCCGACGGGAGCGTGGATTTCAGCAAGGACTTTTTTGGTGCTGAAGCTTTTTTAACGGTATCCGGTCAATTAAATGTTGAGGCCTATTGCCTGGCAATGTCGAGGGTTTACACCTTTGGGCCGACCTTCCGGGCTGAGAATTCACACACATCTCGTCATCTGGCTGAGTTTTGGATGGTTGAACCTGAAATCGCCTTTGCGGACCTGAATGACAATGCCGATCTTGCCGAGGATCTTCTTACCACCGTGTTAAGCCGCGTTCTGGACGAACGGGAAGACGACATGGCGTTTTTTCAACAGCGTATCGACAAAACAGTCATCGACAGAATGAGATCCATCATCGACAACAGGTTCGAGCGCATGGAATACACAGAAGCCATCGATATCCTGAAGAACAGCGGAAAGAAATTCGAGTTCCCGGTGGAATGGGGCCTGGATCTACAGTCGGAACACGAACGGTATCTCACGGAGAAGCATGTCGGCAGACCTGTGATATTGATGAACTATCCAGCAGAAATTAAAGCGTTTTACATGCGCCTGAACGATGATGAGAGAACCGTTGCAGCCATGGACGTCCTGGCGCCGGGCATTGGCGAGATTATTGGCGGCAGCCAGCGTGAAGAACGACTGGACGTGCTAGATGCCCGTATGCAGGACGATGCCATGATCGAAGAACTCTGGTGGTATCGCGATCTGCGCCGTTATGGCACCGTACCTCATGCTGGCTTCGGTCTGGGGTTTGAACGCCTGTTAACCTACGTCACCGGTATGGAAAATATTCGGGACACGATTCCGTTCCCAAGAACACCGGGATCAGCGGCTTTTTAGATCCACCGAACCCACAGGCCAGCCTCGAAGGTGAGCAGGGTGCACGATGCAGTATAAAGTCTGTCCAAACTGCGGGGCACAAAGCGATCTGCCCGAACAATGTGCCGCGTGTGAGGTTTTCTGCTCAAAATAGCGAACTCAACCGCCCATCATAGACTTCCAGGTCTCCAGGTCATTGATCCGCATGTAGGTGTTGTTCTGCTTCGTGTCTCCCATCGTGGCATGCGGGACAGCCGAATAATTGTGACCTGGCAATAGAATCGTATCATCGGGCAAGGTCGCCAGTTTCTGGATGCTGTGATACATATCCTCTGAGTTCGATCCGGGCAGATCTACCCGGCCACATCCATCTATGAATAGTGTGTCACCGGACACCAGGGTTTGCTTAATCTTGAAACATTGAGAACCCGGCGTATGCCCCGGGGTATGCAGAAACTCGACCTCGACATCACCGACGTTGAGTTTGTCGCCGGAATCGACTTTCACCATGTCGGAGTCAGAAATACCCGTGACCTTCTTCAGTCCGTCTGCTTCCAGCTTATGGGTATAGATTTTTACTGGATTCAGTCCAAGCAATTCAGCAACGCCATCCACAGTGTTGCCACCAAAACTCCCACCACAATGATCCGGATGGTAATGCGTAACCAGCGCACCGGTAAGTTTATAGTCACGCTCGTTAACCATGTCCAGCAGGCCCTGAATGTCCCAGGCAGGATCGATCACGACGACTTCGCGGGTCGTCCTGGAGCCAATCAGGTAGGCGAAATTCTGCATAGGACCTATCTGAATTTGTTCGAGTATGAGTTCATCCTGTAGTGACATATTGACTCCTGTTCAAGCGTATTTTTCGCTGCTTACTTTAAAAAACGGTCATTCCTAAAAGCACTTCTTAGAAAACACCTTCCAAAAATGCCTTCCCCTGCCTAATCGACGGCCGCAATCACCGCAATCTCTACGTTGAATTGTGGTGCCGCAAGTTTTGATTCTACACAGGCCCGGGCGGGTGTCTCCCCCGGAACCACCCATGCATCCCAAACCTCATTCATTTCCGCAAAATCATCCATTGAGGTCAGCCAAATAGTCGCCGATAACAAATTCGATTTATCCGTGCCGACCTCGCTAAGGAGCTTATCGACCTCGGTGAGAATATCCTGAGTTTGCCTGGCAATGCTCTCTCCACCTGCATTCATGGCAACCTGGCCTGCCGTATAGACGGTATTGCCGTGTACCACGGCCTGACTCATCCGTTTATTCGTTTTATATCGTTTAATGGTCACTGGTAACTCCCGGTGATTCACTCAAAATGAGTTTGACGTTTTTTAATCTGGAGGCCAACAATCTCCGCAGCAGGGCTCCAATCGTTGATGATAAACGGGTTAATGAAGATGAAGTAGACCCAACGCTCACCTTTCTCAACCCATTGGCCGATGGTTACCTGGAATCTCTTGTCAGCACACCGCAACGATGAAAAACAACCACCCCTCTGATTTCGCATCAAGGTTACACGTACAGGGTAATAGGCTATTATTTAAAGACGCTGATAAGTACACAAAGGGAAGTCTAAGTTGGACGTTCGCACCAAGCCGTTGATTCTCGTTGTAGACGATCAGGCAACCGTCATTAGAATCATGAGCAGTATTCTTCAACCGAAGTACGATGTCTGCGTGGCAACAAGCGGACGAAAAGCGCTGGAGGTCGCCCGAACACAGCGGCCGGATATCATCCTGCTGGACAATATAATGCCCGAGATGACAGGTATAGAAACCTGTATGGCCTTAAAGGAAATTCCAGTCATTGAGCACATCCCTGTGATTTTTGTCACGTCGATGGATGACAAACATAACGAGCAAATGGGATTTAAGGCCGGTGCAGTTGATTACATGAACAAACCGCCTTCGCCCGAACTGGTTCATGCACGCATCAGTGTTCATCTGCGTAACCGGCGGCAACGACTATTCCTGGAAAGAATTGCGTCGAACGAGATAACTGATGTCGCCACTATCCAGCAAACTGCAAAGCTTCTGCTGGAAAACTAACCTCGCTGTTACGTCACCCGTTGCTCCTCAGCCACCGCTCGGCAGGGTGCAAAAGAGAGGCGGTGAATGGGTGATGGGCCATGGCGCTTTAACGCCTCAAGATGGGCCCGCGTCGGATAGCCTTTATGCTGGGCAAGGCCATACTCTGGATAGATTTGGTCAAGACGCTTCATTTCGTTGTCTCGCGCAACCTTGGCGATAATTGAAGCAGCTTTAATCGCGTCACTTTTCGAATCACCCTTTATCAACCATTCTGCATCACATGGCAGGTTCGGTATCCGGTTACCATCGACAATCACAAAATCAACCGCGACGTTAAGTCCTGTTACAGCCCGCTCCATTGCCAGCAGGCTGGCCTGCAATATGTTGATCTCGTCTATCTCATTGACGTTCGCACTCGCAACACAATAAGCCACCGCCTTATCCCGGATGACCACGTCAAGATCTACTCGACGCTTCTCTGATAACTGCTTGGAATCCCTAAGACCATCAAGGCGAATAAACGGATCAAGCACGACCGCAGCAGCGTAGACAGCTCCCGCGAGTGGTCCACGGCCTACTTCGTCGACACCTGCAAAATACTCTCTCCGATACATTTAGTTCTCGCACACGCCAAGAACGGCTTTAGCCGCCTCAGCACCAGGATCAACGCTTTTCTTCAATAACTGATGAATTTCATCAAAGGTTGCGACCACATCACCGGTTTCTTTTTCACCCAGTAATCGCCTGACCGCAGCAGCCATCTCAGATGGTACAGCCGCGTCCTGAATAAACTCCGGCACGATGGTGCGACCCGCAAGAATATTAGGCAGCGCGAACCATTCGGTCGTAACGAGTCTCGATACAATGCCGTAGGTTATTTTCCCAACCCGGTAAGACATCACCATGGGCTTTCGCAACAGCATAGCCTCGAGTGTTGCTGTTCCAGAGTTGACCAGCACAACATTGGAGGCGGTCATCGCCTGTCTTGATTGACCGTCCAGCAACGTTACCTTGCCGTCGAGCCCAGGAAATTCGCTGAGCATCTGCTCGATCTGCTCATATCGTTTTCGGTTCGCCGCAGGTATCACAAAACGAGTAACTGATTCTCCGAGCAACACGGCCGTCGCCAGAAAATCCCGGCCTGACAGGTCGACTTCCCGCGAGCGGCTCCCGGGAAGTATCGCTACAACAACTTCATCCTGCGCGATCCCAAGCTGCTCCCTTGTCGGCGCCTGATTAAGCCTGCCTTCATCAGGTGATATCTCGTCCGCCTTGGGATGCCCTACAAATACAACCGGCACATTATTGGCTTCGTACACAGCTGTTTCAAAAGGGTAAAGGGTCATCATCAGATCAACGCTACGGGCTATTTTTCTTATTCTTCGCTGACGCCACGCCCAAACGGTTGGCGATACATAATGGACTGTTTTGATACCGCGTTTGTGCAGCATTCCCGCGAGCAGAAGATTAAAAAAATTAGAATCGATTCCGACGAAGCAATCCGCCTCACTGGCAACTATGCGGTCGCGCAAATGAAACAGTAGCCGTACAAGGCTGGGTAAACGGAGTAAAGGATCAACAAAACCATTAACGGAAAGCGTTTCAATATCAACCTCGCTCGAGAAGCCTTCCTTGATCATCAAAGGACCACCGACCCCCACGAATGTCACGTCGGGTGAAGCCCTGGTGATTTCCTTTACAAGAGCTGAACCAAGATTGTCGCCGGAGGTTTCCCCGGCGACCATTGCAATCGTCAGGGAATGCCTCGGCGTGCTCATGCTCAGCCCACCTGTTGTTCAGCGCAGGTAAGTAAAGATGAACAGACTAGCTGGTCATCAACATAAGCTTTCCCGGAGGCTTTCATCCAGTGGTTACGAAGATTAAGGATTTCAACTTCCAACCTGAGTTGGTCGCCGGGAACAACTGAACGCTTAAATTTGGTCTTGTCCGTTCCCGCAAGATAATAAATGTAGCCATAATCCAGCGTTCGGTTTTTACTCTTGAATGCGAGGATACCCGATGCCTGGGCAAGCGCTTCCACAATCATTACCCCTGGAAACACAGGAGCATTGGGGAAATGACCGGTGAATTGTGGTTCATTGATCGTAACGTTCTTGATGCAAACTATTCTTTCGTTCTCGACTAACTCAATAACTCGATCCACTAACAGGAAGGGATATCGATGAGGTAGGTATTTTTGTATTTCCGTGACGTCCATGATATCTCTCTTCTAATGGATACTACTGATCCGATTCCAGGCGTTTTATACGCTTGAGGATGGTATCCAGTTTCCTGAATCCAACAACACTTCGCTTCCATTCAAAACCCGGCATCAAACCAGTCCCTGATGAGTAGCGTCCCCGCTCGAGGATCGACTGACTTACCAGCGTCATCGCCGTAATCTCAACACGATCAACAATTTCTATATTATCAACGATTCCAACCGCACCACCAATCAGGCAATAACTCCCTATTCGGGTGCTGCCTGCTATTGCTGTACAACCGGATATAACGGTGTGGTGGCCGATTGACGTGCCGTGCCCCACCTGTACCTGATTGTCCAGCTTACACCCGTCGCCGATCTTTGTGTGATTCAACGCTCCACGATCGATCGTAGTACCGGCACCTATCTCAACATTGTCACCAACAATGACCGAGAATACCTGCGGTATCTTTATATAATCTCCGGTGTCGGGATCGAACTCATAGCCGAACCCATCTGCGCCAAGGACAGCGTTCGCATGGATTATGCAAGAGTCCCCGACCTCGACATCGTGGTATACAACGACATTGGGCATCATTCGCGAACCTTTGCCAATCTTTGCGCTTTCACCAACGTAACAACCAGCACCTATCTGCACGCCGTCTTCAATCTTTGCACCCGACCTGATCACGGCACCGGCACCAATGGCGACACCCTGACCAACAAAAGCGGTATCGCTGATCACGGCCGTGGGTTCTATAACCGGCATAACGAGCGGCGCGGGGTCAAACAACGTGGCAATACGTGCCCAGGCCATACGAGGGTTTGCAGATAACAATCGCGGTTTGTCGGTCAGCTCTGCATCTTCAGGACGTAGAACAACTG
>JABBBA010000343.1:0-2247 GCA_018607685.1 K189A clade bacterium
CCACTATCTCACCCTTGATATTGCAAACCTGCCACTCCTCTGGGTCGCGCCACTTTGCATCTATCTACTGACTTTCATTATCTGTTTCCTTTTCCCGACCGTGTCACGCCCAACAACACTCAGGGTATTGATTGGTCTTGCGGGTGTTGGA
The DNA here is from genome assembly GCA_018607685.1 of K189A clade bacterium. Lineage (GTDB taxonomy): Bacteria > Pseudomonadota > Gammaproteobacteria > Pseudomonadales > Azotimanducaceae > UBA9659. The sequence goes on from JABBBA010000343.1 coordinate 152, forward strand.
CTGCTCGTCTTTAGTAAATGGGCGGTTTTGCTTGAAACAAAAGTAGGGCTTTCTCTGTTGGGTCTGTTCTTTGTCTGCATGATCTTTCACGGTGACCTGGAGCGCGCCAAACCACACAAACTCGGCCTGACCGGCTACTACCTGCAGGTGGCTGCGGGGGGATGCATTGGTAGCATTCTCGCCGCCATCGTGGCGCCGGCGATCTTTGATTCCCTGTTTGAATTCCGTGTCGTCGCACTGGTCGCGGTGTATTACGTGATTTCAAACGGCATGCGAATAGGGAATGTCTTAACGTGGTTGTTACGAGGCGCCCTGCTAACGTCCCTGATAATCTCCTACCTGGTCAATGAATCTACCCTGACGGGAGAAACGGTAGAACGAAGCCGCAGCTTCTACAGCACCTACGCGGTCCGGGAGGTCGGCGGCCTGCGCCGCCTTGTAGTGGGCACCCACGTCCACGGCTCACAATACCTTGACCCTGAACGGGAACATATCCCGGTTGATTACTATCACGATGGCAGTGCGGTCGGGCATGTTTTTGAAATGGTAGAACCTGAAACCGTCGGCGTAGTGGGCCTTGGCATTGGCTCTATGGTGGAGTTCGGGCAGGCCGGTGTACGAATGGATCTCTTTGAGCTTGACCCGGAAGCAATCAGGCTTGCCCATGAGAGCTTCACCATACTGAGGGACAGCCGCGCCGACCTTAAGATTATCCAGGGGGACGGCAGGCTGCGCTGGCGGGAGAAAGATGACGATACCTATGACGTGATGTTCCTGGATGCTTTTAGTAGCGGCACTATCCCAACTCATCTTATTACCCTGGAAGCCATGATGGAGCTTCGTGACATCGTCAAGGATGACGGCATCATCGCTTATCACGTCTCTAATAATCACATCGACCTGATCCCTGTCCTGTACGGCATAGCGGAGGAACTCGACCTTGGGATAATCGCTCATCTCGCCGATGCCGATATTGAGAATCATCGATACCCGGCATCATGGGTGCTTATCTCCGACAACCACCCATTGCTTGAAGAATTTCAGCAGAGATACCATGGCTGGCAGGAACCTCCGGCCAGCCGTGTGGTATGGACCGATGACTTCTCTAACATCTGGTCCGTCTTGAAATAGCTAGCACACAAGCTCCAACAGGGAAACGAACGAGCGTTGACCCTGAAGTCAGATCAGCTGATATCTAACGATATCTTCGGGGCGCAAAACCCTGTGGGAGTTAGCATTTTCATATCCGCCTCCAAAAATTGGGACGATAGAAAGAATTAATGATTTAACTCGGCTGAGTATAAGTATCATCGCCGCCTTCCAAAGTGACAATTACTTAACTAGCTCGGCTTCCTGCAAACCACGGACACTGTTTGCAACATATACTTTCGTCGCTTTCTCCAGATCAGATTTTGTGACAATAACTTCTTGCACCCGCCCGCTTTCGAGCATGTTCCGACGGTAGGTCCCGGCGAGCAAACCACATTTAACGGGCGGCGTTACCAGCGCACCGCCTATTTCCAGGAACAGGTTTGAAATGGTCGTTTCGGTCAGCTCGTTTTTTTCATTCCACAGGATGACGTCATCGCAACCATCGACACCCTCCAGGGCCTTTTCATAAACAGCCCTGTTAGTTGTTTTGTGGAACAAGAAAACGTCGCTGCTGTCCACGGGCAAAGCCGCAAGTTTCAGCATTATCTTTGGCTTAAGTTCAGCCAGGGGATGCTCCTCAATCTCAAAAGAACCATCCGGCGCCAACAGCAACCTCAACCTTGAAGAATCCTGTGATCGATGTACGCTCAGCCTGCCTCGAACATCGTCCAAATCAAGGCTGAAACCAAAGTATTCCGCGCTGGCCTCTAATCGCTCCAGGTGCAGGCTTAACAGTAAAACGCCACCCGCAGGTTCATACAACATGGTTTCAAGAAGCCTGAAGGGTTGAAGGTCGAATCCAAGAATCTTTCCTTTGGTCAGACTCTCCTGCCATTCCTCCGCCGGATCCGAGTCCCACACGATGCCACCACCGACGCCATAATTGGCGGTATCGAAACGTTTATCTATCGTGAGCGTTCGGATGGCAACACTGAACCTTGCCC
>JABBBA010000343.1:2257-13954 GCA_018607685.1 K189A clade bacterium
CAGGTTTAACCAATCCGATAGCACCGGTGTAAACACCTCTCGCTTCCGTTTCAAGCTCACGGATAATTTCCATCGTCCGCGCTTTAGGCGCTCCGGTGACGGAGGCACAGGGGAACAATGCAGAGAAGAGTTCCCCAAGTCCCACATCCGTTTCGGCGCTAATACGTGAGACCTGTTGCCACACGGTCGGGAATCCTTTGATCGAAAACAACTCGTCCGTTGCGACGCTACCCGCCTTTGCTATTCGGCCCAGGTCATTTCGCACCATATCAACAATCATCAGATTCTCTGCTCGATCCTTCTGCGAGCTCGCAAGATCTGACCGTAACCGCTGATCCTCCTCAGGAAATCGTCCCCTGGGACGCGTACCCTTCATCGGCTCGGTCCGAATCGCAGTTCCGTTCAATTCAAAGAATAGTTCCGGAGAAACACTACAAATGGCGAAGTCATCCATCTCGATAAAAGCTGAATAGGGAGATGGTTGCGCGCGACAAAGAAAGGAAAAAATCGAAGCCGGAGAAGCCGGGGCTCTACCTTTGAGCTGATGAGTGAAATTCACCTGGTAGGTATCACCACTGCGTAAATACTCTTTAATACGCCGCATCGACAGATTGAAATCCGATTCATCTATGACAGGCGCAAGGTCCAACTGAGCGGACACCAGGCCTGGTGTCGCTTCTTTGGGCTGATTAAAAATCGCAAATGCGGCTAGCGGCAGCGCTCCTGGGGGGTAACTAATCAGCGCATCATCAAATGCACCGGCCGCCTCATAACTAACATAGCCGACAGCAAACTTTCCTGCCGCGCAGGCTGACTCAACAGCGTCCAGCACCGCCGGAACAGCATCACTGGTTGTTGCAATGTGGACGGAAGAAGCATCGGTAAACCGTAACCAGGCATCTTCATCGGAATCAAAGACAAGTGCATCGAACATAAGCGGGAGGTTAACCTGCTCACCGTCATCAGGCGAGAGGGATTCAGCAGGTTTCCCAACATTTGGGTTTACAATGGATTGATGCAACCTATCACAAAAATCGACGCTGACTATCTCAGCCAGGCGCTCGGCAGCCTTGTCGAGTCGTTTCAGATCGAGCCTATTGGCTCGGGTGAAGGATATATGTCGAATCTGTATCGAATCACCCTGCAGGGTGCTGCACTGCCTGACTCGATCATTTTGAAGCTACCATCAACAGACACTGAAAAATTTTCACTCGCAGGCCGGTTCAATTCCTACGATCGGGAGCAACATTTTTATAGAGCCCTGGCGACGCGCTCCAGCGTGCGCACTCCCCGGTGCTATTTCAACGCTGACAATGAGTTCCTGTTGTTACTTGAGGACGCCGGGCATTGGCCAATTATCGATGTGACCGCAGGGGCAAGCCTGTTTGAGGCGACCATTGCAGTAACCCACCTTGCACGACTGCACGCAAGCTACTGGACGACGCCCCCTGAGTCTGTCGAAAGCTTTTCGACAGGTTTCAAGGCTGCGGCCGTGGATATGTCCTCGTTCGTACTGGGACGCCTGGCAGAACTTGCACAAACCAGGTCCGTGGCGTTTATGCGGCAGTACGCCAGCCACTCGATCAATCATCTACCGCTTTTTACGCAGCAAAAGCAGGTTTTCTCACACATGGACTATCGCCTCGACAACATGCGAATAAGTAACGACGAACTCATACTTTTTGACTGGGGAGAATGCAGCCTTGCACCGCCAGGGTTCGATCTGGCCTATTTCATGATCACAAGTTTAACTCCCCACAATCGTCGCGCCTGGGAAGCGTCACTGCTCAATACCTATCTACAGACCCTCGCGTTAGAAGGTGTTCAATACAGCCATCAAGCGCTACATGACAGTTACCGTCTCGCGCTTCCACCCGGTTTCTACCTTGCGGCGCTGGTTTTGACCAGTGGCGATCAGGCCTACGGGTTGATGCTGGCTGAGCGATGCCTGGAGACAATCGATGATCACCTTCCATTTCTAACGGAACGCTTTGGCAACACAACGAATTGATCCCGTAAGCGTCGCCAGGCGCTTGGTTACTCCAGCTGTTCAGGCTAAATTGCACGTCTCATAAAGAGAATCCATGAAAGGCGTTTCTATGCGGTTAGTTAGTCTAATAACAATCCTGGCGTTACTCAGCAGCTGTCAGGACGTTGATACGAACATTGATAAGAGCACCGATAAGAGCACCGACAAAGTTCCGGAACAAGACATCATCAGGTTCTCTCCCGCAACCCCCATGCCCGCCGCAACCCTCGAGCCTGAAAAAACGCTAACCAGGATCGCCCTCGGCTCCTGTTTTGAGCCATCAATGGATAGCAATATTTTCAATGAAATCGCGCAGCGGGACCCGGATGCATTCATCTTTCTCGGCGACAATGTCTATGCAGAGGATGAATCCGACGATCCGAACCTGACGAGCCTACGGAAGGCCTACGCGGACCTTGCCGCGGTCGAGAGTTTCAAAGCCCTTCGACAATCGACCCCGTTAATGGTTGTCTGGGATGATCACGACTACGGCAAGGATGACGCCGGAGGCGATTTTAAATACCGCGAATTCTCAGAATCTCTTTATGAGTATGTATGGAATATCACAGCGACTGATGAGCGAGCTAAAAGGGACGGTGTCTATTTCGAAGAAACGGTCGGGCCCATCGGCAAACGTGTCCAGTTCATTACCCTGGACACACGCTCATTTCGAACACCGCTCACCCCGCACCCGGACCCGAGTATCGGTCGATATACCGAAAGCCAGGACCCAAACCAGAACGTGCTGGGCGAGACCCAATGGCAATGGTTTGAGGACCAACTTCGAAAGCCGGCCGACGTTCGAATCATTGTCAGCACCATTCAGCTCATTGCGGATGGCCACCACTGGGAAGCCTGGCGTGTAATGCCTGCAGAGCGTGAACGATTTTTTCAACTGCTCGAGTCAACCAGGGCAAACGGCGTCGTGATCGTTTCCGGTGACCGACATTCTGCGGCTATCTACAAACTACCTGACTTTGAGCCTTATCCACTTGTTGAAATGACAACGTCTTCCCTGAACATCCCCCTGACGTCCTTCGTCAAGAACCCCGTTGATGAACCCGGGCCCCATCGCCGTATCAACCCATACTATGAAACCAACTATGGCTTGATCGACATCGATTGGGATGCTGGGCAACTGTCAATGAAGCTAATGGATGAGACCAGCCAGATAATCGCTGAGGAGATTATCCCCATCAACTTACTACAACCCTGACGCTCCCCTAGTATCACAGAACGCCATGAACCATATCGCCGGCCGGATACACTAAGTACTGGGTTAATACATTGAACACGAGTACTGAACTGACAGGCAAGCCATCATGCTGAAACGTTATATCGGTCTTTTTTTCCTTCTGACAACCGGCGTGATAGTCGGCATGCTCTGGTCGAAAAAAGAAGAAACCGCTGAAACAATCATTACGCCGACGACTAACGCCGTCGACCAACGATCACCGGTCCAATCACAACGGACAGCCAACCTTGAGGCAGAGATTATTCAACTGAAGCGCCGACTCGATCTTCTGGAGCAGGAAGCGCAAATGAAAGACCTCGCAAACACGGCTGCTAATCCAACCACAAAGGTCAAACCTTCTGAGGACGCTGAACTTCCGACATTTGTTTCACGCGGCACAGCACTTCCTATTGTTGACAGCCTGATCAAGGCAGGACTGGATTCCTTCACCGCCCAGGAAATAGCGCGCAAACAGAGTGACGTTGAACTTCGCCGGCTTGAACTGCTCGACAACGCCACCCGGGAAGGCTACATGGGGACAGACCGCTTCCGCGAAGAGATGACGCAATTACGCAAAGCAGAAGTTCGAGTTCGTGATGAGATCGACGAAACTGCTTATGACAAGTATCTGTACTACACAGGTCAGGCGAATCGAGTTGGGGTTGCTTCGGTAATGATGGGTTCCGCTGCGGAGGAAAGTGGCATCCAGCAGGGAGACATGATTCTTCGTTACCAGGACGAACCTCTATACAGCGGCAGGGATCTTCGGGCCGCCACCATTAAAGGAGAGAGAGACGAACCGGTTAACGTGACGGTTCAACGCGGCGATTCACAGGTGACTGTTTCTGTGCCTCGAGGGCCTCTGGGTGTTCGTTTAAGTCCGATGTCGATCAATCCGGAGCCGGATCAGTAGCCGGTTTCATCCCGGTAAAGCTCCCGCAGCAACCGCCGCCACTCTTCGTACTGCCGGTCCAGAGTGCCGGTTAAACGAACGACACTACCGGCCAGATCCGCAACCGTTGGTTCCGTTTCCCGGTCAAATGAATTAGTGAGTTCACGTAGTGCATCTTCGTTCATCTTCGACTCTTTGTACGTTTTGTAGACCCGCTCCATCGAATACCAGGAACCCCGGGTAGCACCTCTGGTTGCATCAATCTGTGTGAGTCGCCGGTTACCTTCAATCAACTCATAACTGTAGTAACGCCACCACGCATATGTCGGGCCGATCTGCTTATGCAAACTCTCGTAATGCTGGTCAACGCTATCGGCAAATAGATATTCACTTTCTCGAATTCGTTGAACCCTCTCAAAAAGCGGATCATTCTTCGACGGTAAACCATTGAGGTTGGTGACTCCCGCGTCCTCTGACAGATAACGCCCAAAGGTCTCTGGAGACAACTCCCGCGCGTACTTCAGCGTTGCAATATTAAGCAGCCGTTCGCGGTCCAGCTTCGTGAAGGAATCAAGGCTTTCGGACAGGTCATTGGAGACCAGGTTGTACATATCCTGGAATGGGTCAATCCGGTAATTAGGGTCGGTTGAATAATCCAGGTCGCTGGTAACGTCGTAATAGATTCGATCGAGCCAGACCCAACCTGTTGCGTCAACGGCGCGGACGTGGAGCCTGAGCTCAACACCATCCGAGAACAGGATAGTTCCCGTTACGTTGATCTCTGAATTGAGGTCAGTCTGAGGCATCACCCGAACAGCGCCCCAGTACCCGGCGCGATCCAGTGTCTCTTTCAACATAGAGGGCAGGAACCTTCGTTCGACCGAACTCACCTGCGCCTTTGAACTATAAACAGAACTCTCTATTTCAGACTCTACATCAAAGACAGTAATACTGAGGTTTAAACGCGGTAACGCTTCATCCGTGTCTTGAAAAATGGCCAGGGCAACGTCCACAGGTTCGGGTAACGGCGGTTTTTCTGGCTTTGCTCGAGGTGTTCCACAACCCGCAAGAAAACAGACAAGCACCAGGACCGTCAGGCAGCGACCTTTACTCATTACTACCACTGAGTGTGCAACTGGTTTGGTTCGCAATGGTGTACGTGCACTCAAACAAGCCCTCACCAGGCTCAAACGGCATGTAGACTCGATTAAGCGTAAACGGATGGGCAAGGCCCGAGACTTTTACGGTGGTGGCGACATTTACACGACTTCGGTCAGCCGCAATACTGAACTGATGAAAAACACTCAACCCTTCCGGTAGCGCAATCTGGAAAGCCAGCTGGTCTTCGTACCAGGCACAGCCTTCCGTGCCAATGGCACTTTCCTTCCAGCCCATTTCCCCGAAATCACAGACCAGTGCAAAATCGTCGTTTCGTTTGATCACGATATGATCGTCTTCCTGGGAGATGGTAAGCACGGTCGCCTGTGCTATTTTCTCGGCCAATCTGCCAAGGCCGATGACAGACTGCACATTGAAGATTCTTGGATCAACATAACGTCCGGAGTTCTGCGCCCGTTCTGCCGCTCGTTCAGCCTGGGCTTTAGCCTGAACATAGAGATACCGGATCTTTTCGCTCGAATGATCACTCAGCTGATAGTCCAGCTCCCAGGAACCTGAAAAATCGACGTTGTGTCTGTTTGGGGCCTCCGCTGTGACCTGCACAGAAATCAGGGCAACCAGGATAGCCCGGACTAAAAGACGAACAATAACCACACGACTACTCGAACCAGTATGTCGGCCTATTATGACCGCATACGAACCGATTTAAACTGCTCTTTGATCAGATTCCCGCTTTCCCTTAGATCGACCATCCGGGGAATATAGAAGTCCCCTTCCTTCTCCAACTTGTGAATTACCTTCGCAGGAAATGCCCGAAGCTCGGGAACCCATTGCTTGATGTAGACGCAATCCTTGTCAAACTTCAGTTGCTGCCTCCAGGGATTAAATATCCTGAAATATGGCTGGGCATCGCAACCCGTCGACGCACTCCATTGCCAGTTGCCATTGTTCACCGCGGGATCGAAGTCTATAAGTTGTTCTGCAAAATGTTTTTCACCGAGCCGCCAGTCCAGGTGAAGGTTTTTGGTCAGAAAAGATGCCGTTACCATCCTGACCCTGTTATGCATGTAACCGGTTGATGCCAGCTCGCGCATTCCGGCATCCACGATCGGGAACCCGGTCTTTCCTTCCTTCCATCGGCCCAACGCATCGGCATCAGAACGCCAGGGTATCGCATCATAGTGACGCCTGAATGCATGACCGAATACATGTGGGAAGTGCCAGCCTATCTGGTGATAGAAATCTCGCCAGTAGAGCTGCCGAATAAGAGGGTGCTGCTCATCAAGACCTTCCCGCACCGCGGCATAGACCTGTCTTGCTGAACAGGTACCAAACCGCAGGTGGGCTGACAGATGGCTCGTGTGTTCACTGGCCGGCACATCTCGCTGCACGTCATACTTCGTTAGCGACGATATCGATGCCAGTGCAGCCAGGGCACCAGCTTCTCCGGGCTCGAACCTCGGAACCTGAGTCTGCAGATGCTCCTCCAGTCCAGATGGAAAACTGTCCAGGTCATCAGCACGAAGAAATTCGCCCTGCTGAAGAGCCATGGGCGGCACAACGGGGAATGTCGCTGCTTTACGAAAATAGGGGGTGAAGATCGTGTAGGGCGTCCCGTCACCCTTCATGACCTTTCGCGGGGGATTAAGCAGCGAGTCATCAGGTGCCACAAACCCGATGTTCATTTCCGCAGCCATGTTTTCCAGTATTCGGTCCTGCCTCAGACCAAAGGGGGAGTATCCACGATTAACAAACACACGGTCGATTTCAAACCTGCTGATTAAAGCCGGCAAAACTGATTCAGTCTCACCAAGCGCCAATACCAGCGTTCCACCTCGCGCTTTAACTGCGGCCCGCAACTGTTGCAGGGATTGAAAAAGGAACGCCAGCCGTCGACCAGAACGCTGCCAGCGTTTCATCAGGTAGGGGTCAATAATGAAGACAGCAAGCACGGGCCGACCGCACCTAAGCGCTTCATTCAGCGCAGTGTTGTCAGCCAGCCGCAGATCACGACGAAACAGGAATAAAGAATGAGACAAAATACCGCCGTTTAAACTGTCTTAGGTTAACAGGCCGGTTTGCTTCCGGCCTTCCGGATCCACTTGTTCCACCACGTCCCTAAGCGCCTGCTCCATAATGGAACGCGCCTGGACGGTTTGTTTAACCAAATGTTGGTGCAGAGCGTCGTCCGCCCGGGATGTCTTGAGGCATCCACTTGAATAGGCTTCGAGCTGATTCAGGGCCCTCACCAGTCCTGACAGCTGCTTCTTACAGTTGCATAGAACGTCATCTCCTTTCGAAGACATTTTCATCGACTTGCTGTCAACACTGTCAGGTGACGTTACTTCAGATTGGCCATCAACACGCAGCAGGTTGACAAGCGCAAAGGGCTCAAGGGGACCTTTCAACAACCGGAAGCCCTTGGAAGCCAGAGATCGTAATTGCGTTCGTGACGCGAACCTGTAGACGATCAGGCACCGGGGCGCTATTTCGTCAGGAAGCATTCGAAGCACCAGCTTTTCATTCATCTCTGACAGACTGGGCATGTCTATGACGACGAACGCCTCATCGGAGGCTGAGAATTCTTCCAGACGGGGCACCCAGCTCGCCTCGACGCCGGGCTGAGCTTTAACGCAGGCTTTTAGCCAGTCTGGTTGCTGAACACTGATAATTGACCAGTTCTTTAGCATGCGGTCTGAAGATGGCCTGGGTGACCCAAGAATCCCCTGGGTGCGGTCCTGTATCTCCTGGCCTGACAGTCTGCAGACCGTACCTATCGCCTGGCCCGCATCGACCAGACGCTTCACGCTGATCAGCCTGCTGATGTGTTCTTCCGTGTAGTAACGATTGTTGTTTTCACCACGGTTCGGCTCAACCACCGCATAACGACGTTCCCATGCACGGATAGTATCCGTAGAAATGCCTGTTAACTTGGCCACTGCACCGATTCTGTATCCTCTGTCCATCATCCATCCTCGTTGGAATCCATACAGATACTTACGCTCGTCATCGGGTTTTGTCTCACAATTGTCCATTTTGGTCTGACTCCCCGGTTATCCATTTGTGTGCACAGCGAAACACCCACACTACATCGACCGGTTATCCAGTGATGGTGTTTCATTGTTGAGTGGGAAATTTCGCGCCGGGGGTTCAAGTCAATCGAGCGTTGATACGAATGCTTCCCTTAGCTGGCGCTTATCAATTTTGCCAGAGGCTATACGTGGCAGGGGTTCTGGCGATATTTCCAGGTACCGGGGTATTTTGAATCTGGCAATATGTTCTACCAGGAATCCACGTAGTTCATCTTCATCAATGGCATCATCAGCGAAAATCGTGGCTCCCACCTCTTCGCCCAGCCGGTCATCGGGGACCGCGTAGACAGATGCCTCCCGGACCTGCGGGTGGGAAAGCAATCCTGCTTCGACCTCCGCACACCCAATGTTTTCGCCGCCTCGAATCACGAGGTCTTTAATACGATCAACGATGTATAGATAACCCTCTTCATCAATGTAAGCGACATCACCTGTCCTTAACCATTCTCCATCAAAAGCCTCGAGGTTGGCTTCTTCCCTGTCCCAGTAACCCTTGATAATCGAAACGCCCCGGATCTGTAACTCTCCCCGTTCAAGACGAGGCAGCTCTTTGCCTGATTCGTCCAGCACCCGGAGGTCAAGCAGGGCAGATACCCTGCCTGAACTTCCAGGATGACTGACATAATCTTCACCACCAATACCGGCACCAATCGCATTGGTTTCTGTCATACCCCATCCAGTATTCGGCAGCGCCTTTTCAAATGTTCCGGCAATCTTTTTGACCTGGTCAGGCGCCCTGGGCGCACCACCACCACCGACCGTCAACAAACTGCTGAGGTCTCGAGTGGCTGTTCTGGCCGCCCGCTCCAGATCGCCGGTCATTGCCGCGGGAGCAATAAACACGGCAACCTTTTCTGTCTCTATAAGGCGTTGGGCTTCCTCGACGTCCCATTTATACATCAATACAATTTTTCTCTGGGACCGATAGGACGCCAGCAGTACTGCATGAGAGCCGGTCGCATGGAAAAGTGGTACAGCCAGTAAAGCCGCCAGCTGATAATCCAGTTGCGGTGGTTCTGCCCCCGTCAGAGCAAGACCAACCTTGCCATCCAACTCCCAGGAAAGCAGTGCGTTAACGATATTTCGATGACAGGAAACGGCGCCCTTGGGATGTCCCGTCGAACCCGAGGTATAGAGAATCGTCGCAGGGTCGCAGGGATCAATTTCAATGTCCGGTAACGTTTTTGATACCGCACCCGCCAACAGCTCCTCCAATGCAGACGCATTAACGGGTTGGTTTGTGGCTCTTACCGTGATCACGTCCAGGTCAAGGTTCTCCCGAATAGTTGCAAGCCGCTCCAGCCGTTCCTGATCTGCAAAAAGCACTTTGGCGCCACTGTCCTTAAGCCCGAACGCCATCTCTTCAGACGTCCACAACGAGTTCATCGCAACAGCGATCGCTCCGATGGATGTTGCCGCATTAAACGCAAAGATCCATTCGGGAAAATTCCGCATGGAAATCGCAACCCGGTCACCCTTCTCAACACCGAACCGGTCAACCAGGATATTCGCGACCTGGGCAACCCGGTCATTGGTTTCAGCAAACGTGTAACGCTCGTCTTCGAACACCAGAAACGTCTCATCACTGCTCGCTGACTGGTAAAGGTCACGCAATGTCGGCGGAGTGTTTTTAAACATTCGGCAGGATCTGCCCCATACCTCACCGGGCACAATCTCATAGTCCATACCGGGTGCTGTAAGCGCCGCTATAGCGCCAAGTCGATCATTGTTCATAGTCTCTGCTTCTGGATAGTTGGATGGGTGACGGTCAGTCATTCACTAAATGTGGAGGTCTCGCAGGTTGTAGTTCTTAACCACCCGCTCCCGGGTCTCTTCGTTAAAACGATTCTCTGCCTCAAATCCCGCGAGCGGCAGATATTGGTAGCGTTCTTCATCCGGATATCGCTGGGTCCGCGCATCGGTCGCGATTGCTATCATTCTTGAACGTTCGTGCACTCTTGCTTCGTCATAGTCCACCGTCTGACCGTTCAATAGTTTTGCAGTGACACCCACCACCGAGTTTCGTAGGTGAAATCCAAAACCTACAGACACTCGCCAGTCATCCGAGGTATTCGCAAAGGAACCATGAACGACTTGCCGATTACACATTACAACATCACCCGGTTCGCATATCATCGGGACGGCACCAGGGATCCTGTCGCTGCCCGCCTCGGTCAAGGATGAGATATCCAGCTTCCCCTGTTTGTGCGTACCGGGTACTACCCAGACAGCATTCGCGGCCGTGCAACCATAAAGCTGCGCCATAAAATTGAAGCCATGCGTACTTTCATCAAGGTTCGGGGAATCCCAGTGTGTTGTTGCATCCTGGTGCCAGGCAACCGATGCACCCAGGCCAGGTTGTTTTACGAAAACGGCCTCATTAAATGGCGTGAAGTCCGGACCGTTTATGGCCTCTGCTACTTTCAGTAACTGCGGGTGACCATATAATCGCAAACACGAGTCAAGGATATGCAGGGTGCCGAAAATCACTTGAACAATCTGTGAAGGAGAATCAGTCTCAGGTGTTGGTGTCATCATTTTTACTGGATGACGGCCGGCATTACGCTTCGTTCCACCAACAGGATCACCAAGGGGCGGCACCAGATAAAAGGGTGGTATTGTAAGATCTGCGCCTAACGAAGGACGACCCTGCCGATCCAACTTCGATTGATTGGACACCGGCGCTCGTTCAAGGGCGCTGTTTACTTCAGCTTTCAGGTCGTCGAGCTCGGGCTGCTCAATCACGCCGGTAAACACATAGAATCCGCAGCGGGAAAAAGCATCCGTAATATCGGCGGGCAAACTACCATCATCGAGAAACCTGACCGGGCCACGATTACCCAGCGCCAGGGCTCGCTCTCTCCCTTCCTCCAGATAAGCCGCCATTGATTCGATATGTTGTTGTGCGGTTAGTGACATTCGACTGTACTTGATTTCCCAATCTCTCAGGTCTTGTTTGTACGTGAACTGGATGACGGTTGCAATCCTTCCGACCTTTGAGTCATTGTTGGCTTCTACTGGTTTTCTTGGAATTCATCATGAAGCTCAATAATAGAGTTGCCATCGTGTCAGCTGCAGGACGAGGGATCGGCAAGGCCATCGCCATGTCGCTCGCGTCAGAAGGTGCGACAGTTATCGTTAACTCCTACGGTGAAGACACCACACAGGGTACCGTCGATGCCATCATGGACGCTGGCGGCAAGGCCATCGGGATGGCAGGCGACATCACTGACCCCTATCGAATCATGGAAGTCGTTGATGCAACGATTAAGGACTATGGCCAGATCGATATACTGGTTAACAATGTCGGTGCCGGACCCAAGACAACTGA
>JABBBA010000355.1:0-2153 GCA_018607685.1 K189A clade bacterium
CTGCCACCCTGACTGACCAATGGAAGCGCCGGTTGCTGCTGATAGAAAATTTCACGTAGTTTATCTAGTCGGTCGAGTCGATCCCAACCCCCGGAAACCTCTCGCTTGCAGTCAAACCAGTCATTGTCCCCGGGGGTTAATACTAAAGGTGCCTCGAACTGTTCGTTCAGTGCACGAAGTCTCAGCAGGCTTTCATCATGGCAATTGGAATCACCGCTTTTCATGTCACCCAGGTGAACAACCCAATCTATGCCTGGCGTGTCATTAATACGTTCGATCATCCGCTCATACCTGGGCAGGTTCTCTTCACCGTAGGGACTATCACCGATTAACGCGAATTGGGTCGGTGATACCTGACAACCACCAAGCAAGAATAGACAAAGCAGCCAGCAAAAAGTGACGGGTAATCGCATCATGCGTTATCAACGGATGCCGTCATCACTACGCCTTTATCCACCAGTTCCTCTATCTCGGACTGCGAGTAATCGAGATCATGCAGGATTCCCTCACTGTGCTCGCCCAGCGCCGGTGCAATAGGCTCCTTCCTGATGTCACTTCTCGAAAACTTCGCTCCTGGGCGGGGTTGGCGTATCTGTCCAAGGCCAGGATGCTCATATTGGTTGATCAATTTGTTTGCCTTAATTTGTTCGTTCTCCAGTATCTCCGGTCTACTCAACACCGGTGCGCAGGGCACATCATTGGCATCAAGCCGCTCAAGCCAGTCCGCGCTCGTGCGGGACTTGAGCACATCTCCCATGCTATCAATTCGTTCTTTGGCGTTCGCCACCCGACCCATCGGAGTGTTAAATCGCTCATCCTCTAACCACTCTGGCTGCTCCAGTGCGGCGCACATCCCTTTCCATTCGGAATCTGAGACAGCACCACAGGTAATGTAACCATCCTGGGTCTCGAATATCAGGTCCTGGGCAAGTTGACCGCGCCGAACATTTTTCTCTCCACCGACCATCGTGAGACCACCCAGGGCTTCTGGCCAGAGAAACGAGATAGTTGCATCGACCATGGCTACTTTAATGTGCTGACCTTCACCCGAACCGCGCTCTCGCTCCAGTAAACCTGCGGTGATCGCCTGCGCCGTCGTTAATGCCGAGACTTTATCCGGGATAATCGTGCGGATCATTTTGGGTCTCGAAGTTGCGCTGTCTGCCTGCATATCGGGCAAACCCGTTAGCGCCTGGATAACAGGATCATAAACGCGCTTGTGCGCATAGGGACCCTTGTCGCCGAAACCACTAACGGAGACATAGATAAGCGCAGGATTAAGGGCAGACAGCACATCAAAGCTGAGGCCCATTCGTTCGATCGCCCCGGGCCTGAAGTTCTGGATAAACACATCGGCATCTGCGATGAGCTTTTTAACGATGGCAACACCCGCCGGCTCTTTGAGGTTAATACATATCGAACGCTTGCCACGATTGGCCGTCACAAATATCGGGCTAAGGTTATGCTTTCCCACACCCATGCGCCTGACAATATCGCCCTGGGGCGCTTCTACTTTTATGACATCCGCCCCCTGGTCCGCGAGTAGTACTGTTGCCACGGGACCTGAAATCACACTGCTCAGGTCTATGATTTTGATTCCGGATAACGGCCCACTCATGACGCGCTTTCTCCGATGTGCATTCTTCGCGCCAGCCAGGGAGAAACAATGATTAACAGGATACCGAGCCCAACCGCCAGCATCGCGAGTTTTTCAAACACGGAGGTGTACACCATCAAAGACTCTACCCCCAGGCTGACATCGCTGCCATCACTGCCAATCGCCATGGCACCGGCGATCATTCCCCCGACATAGGCCGCGAATGAACTCGACAGGAACCAGACACCCATCATCATACCGCCAACCCGGGCGACACTCAGTCGGGTTACCATGGAAAGACCCACCGGTGAAAGGCAAAGCTCCCCGGTTGTATGTAACAGGTACATTAGAGCCAGCCAGAAGACGGCGACTTTTCCATCTGGTCCGGCAAGGCTGGCACCCAGAATAAGAACCGCAAAGCCAAGACCAACCTGAAGAATGCCGAGCCCGAATTTCATCGGAGTACTTGGCTCCATCCCGCTCTGGCCAAGCTTGACCCAGATCCAGGCAAACACGGGCGCGAACAAAATAATAAACATGGGATTTAAGGACTGGA
>JABBBA010000355.1:2163-13786 GCA_018607685.1 K189A clade bacterium
GCGCAATCAGCGCGAGCATGACCAGCATACGATCCCGTTCAACCGGTGTGCATTTGGACAGGGAAAACCAGATCAACCAGGCGGTCACTACAAACCCGGCAATCACCAGAAGAATACCAAGGTCACCGGTCCGCTGGATCATCTGCCAGACGCCAACGACGGCGATAAGACCTGCCAGATAAATAAACCACTCCTTGCTTAGCCCGGCGAAAACAGGCTTTGAAAGGTTTGCTGATTCAGGCGGTGCACCAACACCCTGCAGGTATTTGTCGCCATGGATAAACGTCGCAAGCCCTATCAGCATGCCAATACCCGCGGCGCCAAACCCATACCGCCAGCCATAGGTTTCCCCAAGGTAAGCGCAAAGTAGCGTCGCTACAAAAGCGCCGATGTTGATACCCATGTAAAAGATCGTAAAACCCGCATCCCGCCGGGGATCTGTTTCACTATAAAGCTGGCCAACGATTGTCGAAATACTCGCCTTCAGGAACCCTACCCCGACAATAATGAATGCCAGCGACAGGTAAAAGGTCTGTTCGTACAGGCTCTCTCTCACAACAACACCATCCACCATCGTCGATGGAGGCCCCTCAAAGGCCATGCCCAGGTGTCCAATCACCAGCAGGCCTGCACCAAACATTATGGCCTTCTTGAAACCAAGATAGCGGTCAGCAATCAGGCCACCCAGCACCGGCATTGCATAGACCAGGGATGCATAGCTTCCGTACAACAGCCCGGCATCCTTGTCACCAAACAGGAAGTGTTTCGTCAGGTAGAGAATAAGAAGCGCCCGCATACCGTAGTAGCTGAAGCGTTCCCACATCTCTGTCATGAACAGGACAAAGAGCCCCCTTGGGTGGCCAAGGATTTCTTCTCCCGGAGACGCGATAGTAGACAAAGGCTAAACGCCCATCCGCAGGGCACCGATATAGTCCCGTTTGCCCAGAGGTACCCCTTTCATTCTCAGAACATCATAGGTCGTTGTCGCGTGGAAATAGAAGTTTGGCAGGGAGAAAGACAACACATAGTTTTCAGCGGTGAAGGGAAGTTCATTGCCGCCCAGTTTGAACGTCTGGGTCTTCCCTGCCCAACCATTGACTGTTTCAGCATCGAACGACTCTACCTGCGGAATTGCCTGACTCACCAGGTCCTGCAGCCCCGCGTAATCAGGATCACCGTATCCTGCCGGTGGCGCGAACTCACCCGCTGCCAATCCCTTCAATGCGCCGAGAGAATGGTGCACCACAGAAATCACCTGAAACCGGAAGGGGTTCATGTCCTCAATCAAGCGGGTTTCGACAACCGCTGACAGATCAATGCCATTATCCTCACAATAACTTTTACCCTTATTGAGCACACCCGCGGTGGAAGTCAGAACCTGAAGGTAGTTTGGGACGGTGGCGTCAAACAGGGAGATAGACATTGGGCTTGCTCATTTCATGGAGGAAGCCGCTATTGTTGAATATGCGGGAGATGAAATCCATACCTGCCAGCAACGGGTTTTAGATCTGCTGAATACGCGCAGCAAGCCACTCCGGGAACTGCTGTGTTTCTGCTTCGTTCATCCCAATTAACCCGGCGATGGCATCTCCGCAGATACTCTTACCCATCGCTGCAATAGCGACCAGAAAGACAAGCTGTTTTGCATGCACAGTATCACCGCTGTCTTTGGCTATGGTACCGAGGATGTCAGTAAACAGGCCTTTCGAACCACCGGCGGGTGAGAACGCCTGCTGGTCCAGCGCGAGCCATGCAAGTAGGCGACCATGCCCTCCATGTGACAGCATTTCAAAAAGGCGCTCCAGAATCCGGGCAGGTTCCTCGTTATGATTAAGCGCCGCCATCACATCCGACAGTAAGTCGCGGGTCATTTGACCGAGCAGCGCTTCACGCATGGCGCCGGTTGAACCGAAGTGATGGATGACGGTGGCATGTGACATACCCGCATCTTTGGCTACTCCCGAGATGTTCAGACCTTCAAGTCCTAAAGCGGATAGCCGGTCAGTGGCAACCTTTAAAATTAGAGACTTAGCCTCTTCCGGGGTACGTCGGATTCGCTTCCCGCCACTATTGACATTCATGTTAATATCTCTACTATTGACATCTTTGTTGATAAGAATGACATTAACACTGAAGGACATTGATGAACACTCAAACCAAAAATATCGAGGCCGGAAAGATCGACACGAACAACAGTATCGAAACAAAGAACCCGCGAAACAACCGTATGCGACCTCTGGTCGCAATGCGCGCCCTGAAAAACCTTGTCAATGATCCTGAGAAGACTGACCAGGTGTTTGTCATTATCAAAGCGATGTCAGGCAACTCACTCGCAAAAACATTTGCCCGGTTCCAGAAAACAACAATGGGCAAGAAAATCCTCTCGGAGGATCGACACCTGCTTAAAACACTTCTCGATCGTGAGACCTTACGAACCCATAAGCCAGCAACACTTGCTCATGCTTATCTGGGATTCGTCGAGCGAGAACAAATCAGCGCGGATGGACTTGTGGAAGCGAGCCAACTGGAAGATACAATCCAGGAACACACCTTCAGGTTGTTCAGTGAACGGATGCGAGATCAGCACGACCTGTGGCATGTGACGACGGGCTACGGTCGGGATACATTTGGTGAAGCCTGCCTGCTGGCGTTTACCTATGCGCAAACCGGTAACCGCGGACTGGGCATCATTGCCCTGGTAGGCATGATAAAACTTCAAAAAGAGCTGGGCTCCAGTGTACGCAAAGCCATGTGGCAAGCCTACAAGGCTGGCAAGCGCGCGGCCTGGTTACCACAACAGGACTGGGAAATGCTGCTCACCCAACCCCTTGAAGAAGTTCGACAACAACTGCGGATTGCACCACCTGAGGTGTATCAGGAAGTTGTCGAGAATTACAAACTGGCAAACGCCTGATTTTCTTTGCTTGAGCAGCAGTACTGTTTCGGTGCTAGTTCAGTACTGTTTCAGGATTGGAAAAGCGGGTTTAGTTCGAGAGAATCTCTTCCAGCGTCACCTGATCACCGGTGAAGTTTCGAATTCCCTCAGCCAGCTTTTCTGTGGCCATTGCATCTTCATTCATCTGCCAGCGAAACCCGGCTTCCGATTGCTGGACCTTGTCTTCACCACTGGTAGAGTCGGGAAAAAGTTGCCTGGGCAGGTTACCGTTATCCTCGGAAAGTTCCTGTAATAGCTGAGGACTAATCGTCAGACGGTCACATCCGGCGAGTGATTCTATTTCCCCGGTGTTCCTGAAGCTTGCGCCCATGACAACGGTTTTGTAGCCATGAGTTTTGTAAAAGTCATAGATTCGTTTTACTGACAATACACCAGGGTCAGACTGCGCATCATAGTTCTCACCCGTTGAGTTTTTGTACCAGTCCAGTATTCGACCAACAAAAGGAGAGATGAGAAACACCCCTGCATCTGCGCAGGCCACTGCCTGGGAGAAACCGAACAATAGCGTCAGGTTGCAATTAATACCCTGCTTCTCCAATTGCTCAGCTGCACGGATACCTTCCCAGGTACTGGCGATCTTGATAAGAATACGTTCACGACCAATGTCATTTTCTTCGTACAGTGACATCAGGCGTTTCGCTTTCTCGATTGTCTTCAAAGTATCAAACGACAGCCGCGCATCCACTTCGGATGATACCCGCCCCGGCACAATCGACAGAATTTCGGTACCGATATCCACCGCCAGCTTGTCTGTGCAGTTTTGCCGCATCTGCTCACTGGAACCCCCCTCGGCCTCCGCCCATTGCTTTGCAATGGCCAAATGACCCGCGTACTGCGGCATCGCCGCCGCTTTTAATAAAAGCGACGGGTTCGTTGTGGCATCAATGGGTTTGTACTCTGCAATCGCCGCGATATCGCCAGTATCAGCCACGACGTCAGTCATCGTTTTCAGTTGTTCGAGTTTGTTCATGGCATCCACCTTTATAGGTCACCTTTGATTTGCGCGTTGAATCTTCATCATTGTCAGCACTTGAGTCAACTTCCCGAGTATTGGTCTATACTGAAAACAAAGAATTTAGGGCCTCTATGCAACAAACTCACCAGTTCAGTTCCACCTTTGGTTTTCTGATGGCCGCAACCGGGTTCGCGGTCGGGCTGGGAAACATCTGGAGATTCCCTTACATCACCGGTGAAAACGGCGGCGGCGCGTTTGTCGTGGTCTATCTTGGGTGTGCCGTCCTCATCGGTGTTCCTATCCTGATAGCAGAGATCCTGGTCGGCAGACGCGGCCAGGCCAACCCTCCGAAGGCCATGCAGAACCTCGCTGAAGCAGAGAACAGATCGCCACTCTGGAAGCATGCGGGTCACCTGAACCTGGCCACCGCATTCGTTATTCTCGGCACCTACTGCGTTGTTGCCGGCTGGGTGCTCTGGTATCTGTTCAAAGCCATTTCAACCGGATTTGTGGATACCACCGCCGGTGCTGCAGCGGGTGAGTTCAAAGACGTTATGCAAAGCATCGACGGCATGCTGCTGTGGACCGCACTGAGCCTGATACTCACCAGTTCAATTATTTATTTTGGCGTGAACAAAGGAATCGAACGATCCGTGCGAGTTTTGATGCCTACCCTCTTCCTGCTGATGGTTAGTCTGGTCGTCTACAATGCCTTTCAGGACGGCTTCAGGGATGCGGCGGCTTATCTGTTTACCCCTGACTTTTCGAAGGTCACCGGCGCCACTTATCTTGCTGCTATCGGACAGGCGTTCTTCAGTATTGGTGTTGGTATGGCAGGGATGATGATATTCGGATCCTACCTGCCGAAGGACGTCTCAATTACTCGCTGCGTACTGATCATTATAGTGATCGATACCGCCGTCGCATTGATGGCCGGGTTAATGATTTTCCCGATGGTGTTTCGCTTTGGCATGGACCCGGCCGGTGGACCCGGGCTGATTTTTCAAACGCTACCGGTCGCATTCGCCCAGATGCCAGGCGGCCACGTGATTGCGGTACTCTTTTTTACGCTGCTGTCTGTTGCGGCGGTCACCTCGATGGTGGGTTTGTTGGAGCCCCTGGTAGCCTGGATAGAAGACACGTTTAAGTATTCGCGACACAAATCGACACTGATCACGATGGCGTGCATCGTCTGCCTTGGGGTGCTAAGCATTTTGTCTTACAACATACTCTCACAATGGCAGGTAGGGTCTCAAAACCTCAATGGTATTCTGGATTTCCTTGCCAACCAGATAATGCTACCGGTTGGCGGGCTTTTGATTGCGATATTCGCAGCCTGGCAAGTTAGCAAGGCATCCCTGCGCGATGAACTGCCCGCGATGCCTAACGCGGTATTCGAAGTCTGGCACCTTCTACTTCGCTTTTTATTACCACCCGCGATTGCGGTCATTATTATTACGGGGCTTATATAATTATGTGTACACGTGTACTTCTATTTATATCAGTGATTTTTTCGGCCGAGGTTTTTTCGGCTCCCCCTACGAATCTTTACTGGGGCGACCTGCATGTACACAGCAATCGTTCACCGGACTCTTTCGCATTCGGCAATCCACGTCTGACCCCCGACAGCGCTTATAAGTTTGCGAAAGGTGAAACTGTAATTGCCAACAATGGTGACAGTGTCACCCTAAGGAAGCCCCTGGACTTCCTGCTGGTTGCCGACCACGCAGAATTTGTTGGCGTATTTCCAAAACTGCTCCAGCGCGACCCGGAGTTCGCCGCTACCGAGCTGGGTAAAAGATGGATCAAGGCCCTGGACGAATCGGCAAACCTTGGCACCGTTGTCGGAGAATGGGCCAAGTTGATTGCCGACCCTACCTACGAGCAGGAATTGTCGGCCGAGTTTCGCACTGACGTCTGGAAAGAAAACATTTCCTTCGCCGACAGGCACAATGATCCCGGCAAGTTCACTGCCCTGATCGGGTATGAATGGACGGCAATGATCAAAGGCAACAACCTGCACCGGGTTGTCGTGTATCGAGACAACGTTGATAAGGCCGGACAACTGCCTCCATTTTCTGCCCTTGATAGCCAGAACCCGGAAAAACTCTGGGCGTTTCTTGAGGAATATGAAACCAAAACCGGCGGCAATATCATGGCTATTCCCCACAACGGAAATATTTCCAACGGCATGATGTTCCAGCTGGAATCCGTGACGGGGGAACCTATCACCGCGGAATGGGCAAAGGCCAGGGCAAAATGGGAGCCGCTCTATGAAATCACCCAGGTCAAAGGTGATGGCGAAGCACACCCTTTTCTTTCACCGGACGATGAGTTTGCCGACTTCGAAACCTGGGACGCAGACAACATTGGACGCACCGTGGCAAAACAAAATGAAATGCTGCAATACGAATACGGCCGCTCTGCGTTGAAGGTCGGTCTAAAGGTGGAAGAGGAACTAGGCACCAATCCCTATGAGTTCGGTCTACTGGGAAGTACCGACTCTCATACAACGCTTTCGACTTCCGACGAAGACAACTTCTATGGCAAGTTCCTTGATTCAGAAATGACTGCGGAGCGGATGACCAACCAGATGGGTGGCATGCTCTGGTACAACTGGAAGCTCGCTGCTTCCGGATACATGGGTATCTGGGCAGAGGAGAACAATCGCACCAGTCTGTTCGATGCGATGCAGCGAAAGGAAGTTTACGCGACAACCGGACCTCGAATCGCACTGCGCTTCTTCGGCAGCTGGCATTTCAAGAAGCGGGATAGCAAGAAGGACATCGCCAAAATTGGCTACAAAAAGGGTGTTCCCATGGGCAGCCGACTTGGCGACGCACCGAAAAACCGCTCTCCAACATTCCTGATCAGCGCCCTGAAAGACCCTGATGGCGCGAACCTGGATCGCATGCAGGTTGTCAAAGGCTATCTGTCAGAGGATGGCGAGTTACAGGAAAAAATCTACGAGGTTGCCTTCGCAGGTCAGCGCGAGCTCGATGAGGGGGGTAAACTGCCACCTATAGGCAGTACCGTCGATGTGAGCGAAGCTAGCTATACCAATACAATTGGTGCGACGTCCCTGCAAACACTCTGGGAGGATCCTGATTTTGACCCGGGTGAACGGTCTTTTTACTACGTGAGGGTACTGGAAATACCAACCCCCAGATGGTCAGCCTACGACGCCAAAAAGTTTGGCCTGAAAGATATTGCTGAAGACGTACCCATGGTTACCCAGGAACGAATCTACAGTTCGCCAATTTGGTATTCACCCAAAGATTAACAAGGTTCTTAACTTCATATGTGGAAGATGACACTCAAACAACGCCGCCGTCACGGTGAGCTAATGGGCCAGCTGGAAAGCATGCGCAACAATGCCTACCTGTGGCCACCGGAGGACTACGTTCCCGGCAACGACGAAGAAGAAGACGAGAAGTTTAAAACAGCACAAAAAACCTTCCAGGAACTGGTGGAAGAACTTCACCAGCTTGAACAGGATTCAAGCTAGGCGAAGATTCGAACCCCTCATGTCCTAAACTCACATCTTCAGCACCTCTATGGAAAATAGAGGCTCAAACCAGAATGCAGCGTTTCTGAACCTCACGGCATAGTCACGACAGAAGTAACCGAGACTATAGGAACAACGAAAAGACGACCGGGGCTTGGCACGCTGGTCCTGCTGGGCTTCGGGCTGGGTATCTTCTGCGGCTTGTTCTTTGGCGAAATGGCCACCGTACTCGAGGGTATAGGACGTGCTTACGTCCGCCTCCTGCAGTTGGCCATTGTTCCTTACATCGCCGTTTCATTAATCGCTGGACTGGGTCGATTAACGCCTTTGCAGGCTTCAAAAATTGCCCTTCCATTCCTGCTCGATATGCTCCAGCTTACGGCGGATATGTTCGATCTTTCTTTAGTCGCCAACGTACTAACGAATTTCTTTTTTATGTCACTCTCCGCAATGACCCTGGTGGTGCTAACCCTTCTCTCGGTCTTTCTAATCAGAGGCAGGACGCGCTGCTGGCTGCCTTGTGCGTTCTGCTGTTTGTCGGAACACTACTATTATTGAAGAGCAGTGCCTGCCTGATGAACAACGGTATCAATTACGAATACAGCGGCTACCAGGACTTCGTAGCACAAGAGCTAGTTGGCACTACCGTTAGCGTGCAAAACATCGAGTCTCAAACGAGGGCTCCTGAAAGCACTGCGGATTCCCGATTACAACAGGCAACCGCCAGCGGATGGTTGCGTATCGGCCATTCATCAGATTCCCACATCGCAATGCACGACTGGCGAGGACGGACACCCGTGACGAGAAATCGTACCTGAAGATGAAAGACACACGAGGGCTTGTAGACGGGGCAAAGTGGTCGACAACACGATTGCTTTTAGCCCCATGGCATTGGAGCAGAAGCAACGCCGCTCCCGGTGGAATAATTTGTCTAATTGAGGCAGGATTCAGGCTGAACAGGAGATCAGAAAATGGCGCTAGAACCAGGACCAATGCAAGTCATCCATAACTTCCACACCACCAAAGACGAGGTGCTGGAAGACATCAAAAAGCTGGATCTCTGGCCAACGGTTTATGTGTCCGAACGAATGGAGGAACTGCCTCCCCATTGGCACGACGTCGATAACTGCGGATACGTCATGGAAGGCAGCAGCTATGTTCTGAACGAAAAGGGAGAAAAGGTTCCCCTGCGCGCCGGAGACAAGTTACATATCCCCCGCGGCGCTATCCATGCTGAAGGCAGTGTCACTGAACGAATGGTTTACATCGTAGGAATATCAGTGCCTGAAAACCTGTTCGAGGTCCTTTCCTTGCTTGATCCCAAAGACAGTCCGCTTAATCAATAAGTTGCAGGGGGTTTCAGCTATCCACGGACTGAATACAATGCCCGGTCGCGTGACGACCTGAAGCGACCTAGATACACTCTGATATAGATAAAGCCTGGAGACTAAAAGTTGGAACTGGAACTAACCGAAGAAGAGCTCGCGTTTCGCGACGAAGTCCGACAACTTCTGATTGAAGAACTCACCGACGAAATCAAAGCAGCTACCGCGAAAACGACCACTGTGTTCGCAGACAAAGATGTTGCCATCGCCTGGCAGCAGATCCTGCATAAACGGGGTTGGGCAGGCGTATCATGGCCGAAGGAGTTTGGCGGAACAGGATGGAGCTCGAACCAGCGATACATCTTTAACCAGGAATGCATCAAAGCCGGCGCTCCGGGCATGATCCCCCTGGGACTAAGAATGCTTGCTCCTGTTATCTTTCGTTATGGAACCAAAGAACAACAGGATTACTACCTGCCAAAGATTCTTTCCGGCGAACATTACTGGTGTCAGGGTTATTCTGAGCCCGGCTCCGGGTCAGATCTTGCCAGCCTGAAAACAAAAGCCGAAAAAGACGGCGACGACTATATCGTCAACGGCACAAAAATCTGGACAACCCACGCACAATTTTCCGACCATATTTTTTGCCTGGTGCGAACCGACCCCGATTCAAAACCCCAGATCGGCATCAGCTTTCTGTTGATTGAGATGGACACACCCGGCATTACGGTCGAACCGATTATCACAATGGCCGGAGACCATGAGGTTAACCAGGTCTTTTTCGATAATGTACGTGTGCCAGTTACCAACCGGGTTGGGCCAGAAAATGAAGGATGGTCAGTAGCCAAGTACCTTCTGGAATTTGAGCGAGGTGGTGGTACCGCAGCGACAGGTCTACAACTGGGTATGCAGGAGCTGAAATTACTGTTGGACGAACTACCTGAGGAGCACGAACTCAGGAAGCGAACAATGGCAATCGACATTGAGATCGCCGCGCTGTCTCAAATGGAAACTGATCTGCAAACACGAGTCGCTAACGGTATGAACATTGGGTCAGGCTCATCTCTCATGAAGAATATGGTGAGCGGCCTTGGGCAATTGATTTCAACTACTCGTCTTGAGGCTATCGGTTACTACGGCCTTCCTCACAACAACCTTCTGTGGTTCCAGGGGGAAGACGGCGTCGGCACGGAAGAAACCCAGACAGCTGCCGCGACCTACATGAACAACCGCGCATCTTCGGTTTTTGGTGGCTCAAAGGAAGTACAAAAAAATATCATTGCCAAGACCGTACTCGGACTTTAACTCACTATAAGTCTGACCAGATCGCATCAGGAGTTTCAGATGAAGGCAGGATCTTTTTTCCCAGGGACTCACTATTCATCACTGTATGCGATGGCGGGAGACGATTGCTCACTGTTTTTCGACCTTGAGGACCTGACCGAGAAACAGCGGGCAGACCATCTGTCAAACGTTGAGCTAACCGCCATGTTGCAGGTTGCACTGGCCTGCGTCGGTCATGACAGAGATCACCTTGCGTTGTATGACGAATACCGGGAGGCCGGCTGGCAAAGAACGCTGCAACGCTACCACGATTTCTTCACCCGTATGACAGACGAAGTAGTCCCCATGGAACACTTCAGCTATCACCCAAAAGACACTTACTATCAGTCCGTCGCGAACTACATCTCGGACAACCCTGACCTGACGGATGTCGCCAACCTTTACATGTCGAGCGGTTCTAACAGGCTGATTCACCGGAACGACGAACTTCTTGCGATAAACCGTAATGTAAATTCTAAAGTACACTTTGCCGAAAATGCCCCTGCTTTTGGCATACAGGTACCCGATACGCTGGTCACCACAAAGGCTGAGCTTCGTAGCAAGACGGTCATGAACTTTTTCAGCAAACATCAAAACAAAATTATTCTGAAACTTCTTGGCCTGGCAGGCTCACGGAACGTGACCGCTGTCGATAGCATCTCAGCAACCGAGGACTACGTCGCTGAATACGGTTCAGACATGGTGATCTTGTTACAGGAACGCCTGGACCTGGAAAGCTATACCGAGATGACCGTGGACCTCGTTGTCTCTACCAACGACATCAGGATCGCGAACACTCGAAAGATTCTTTTTGCCGACGGGTTATGGGTCGGCAACCTGATAGGCGGTTCTGTATCTCTAACTGACGAACAGACCAAAGCGCTCATCCATGTTGGGGAATATGCAAGACAGCAGGGTTATGTGACCGATGAGGGCAGCAATTGCGGAATCGACTTCTTCATTGGTAACGATGGCAGCCTTATTGTTACCGAAATCAATGCGCGCTGGACCGGCGGCCTCTTTCCCGCACAAATACTTAGCCAGGTTGATGCAAAAGGCAGAGACGCGGTTCCCTTTTTCGATATGGTGTTAATCGAAGAGTCGTGGGTGATTTTGACGCTTTTAAGCAGGCTAAACACAAAGAACTGGCACCCGGTGTTATGATTACCGCTGATATCATCCAGCCCTACCAGTAGTGCTGCTGTATGTTGTTTATCTGACTTTCTTTACTCTGGCCAAACAATCAACCCACCACTCCCGGGATTATTGATGAGCGAGCCAACTGGTGGAGTAATCAAACCCAGATACGCAGCCGGACACCTCAATACTCGAGACACTGTTTTATTTGTACTCGGCGCACCCGGATGGCAAATTACTGCATCGATCGTCGTGTCGATCGGCATCTACTTCTATCTGCCCCCTGAAGGTGCTGGTCTGCACGTGCAGGTGTCCGAAGAGATTTTTCTTGGCGTGCTTACGGCCTACGGTCTGGCGCGGCTGATTGGCGGCGTGATTGACTCCCTGGCGGACCCAATCATTGGTCACCTTTCCGACAC
>JABBBA010000240.1 GCA_018607685.1 K189A clade bacterium
TCGTGAGTGAGATGGGACTCGAGGGGGTAATCGAGCCGCCCATGGCTAACGGGGAGGTCGTGTTTGATGCGCCGTGGCAAAGTCGGGTATTTGGGATGGCCCGGGCACTATGCGAACAGGGGTTGTTCACCTGGGATGAATTCCGCGAACAGTTAATACTGCAAATCGAAAGCTATAACGATGATGGCGAGTATCAGTACTTTACTCACTTCTTCAATGCCCTAACGTTTTTGCTGGAGAAAAAGCAGCTGTTTAGCAGTGATGAGCTGATTGTTCTTTCGGAGCAATTGTCTGCGCGCCCGCACGGACACGATCACTAGCTGCCTTTAGAGAATGAAACGTTCCAGTATTTCAAAGGGTATTGGCCCCTGATCGATGACCTGCTGATTAAAGTCAGCCTCGCAATTTCTGCCTTCCGCAAGGCAACGTCTTTTTAGTTCAACGAACTTGAGTTTCCCGCCAAGTGCTGCGGTGTAGTAACCAGGGTTTTTCTGAATCTGATCGATCATTAGTGTGATTCGGTGTGCGGTGTAGGGGGCGTTGTCGGTGATGTAGTTCACGGCTTCATCAACGGACCATTCATGGCGGTGCAACTTCAGGTCGGCAAGTGCCATTGATGCCTGAAGACGTGAAAAGTAAAGATAGTCCAGGGTATTGCCCACATCCCTGGTGCCGATCTCATCCAGGATATAACCTGCCCAGCCGAGAGTGTAAGCGGGCAGGTTTAGGAAGCCGCGCAGCGTGTCCGAGGGACGGGGTATAAAACTTTGTAAGCCAGGAAACCCATAAAATACCGCAAGAGACTTTAGTTCGAAGGAGGGTAAATCTCTTACCTGGTCCAGGTTGATCACCAACCCGTCAGCGGTGTAGTGAAACGAACGAACTGTGCCTTCCTCACCGAGTATCGAGAGTTCAGAAGGATTGTAGATGCTGTAGGTGTCAAACCAGTCGGCCTGCGCGGTAATCATCTCCTGGGATAATCGGTCCAGGTAAGTCTGTCTGCCGTCGAATGTATCTTCAGGATACCGCGTTGACTTCCTGATCTCGGACATGTGGGCATGCTGGTTGAACGATTCGGTGTTTGGCTTTGCGGAGAGCACAGCAATCGTCTGGTCAATCCGGTTTAACTCTTCGAGTATTTTTCGTTCGTAGGTGTCAGGCTTCCAGTCAAGAGAACTCAATGCACCAAGGATTGAAGCATAGCTGTCTGAACGGAGTAATATGTCTTCGCTGGTGATCAGGTAGTCCAGGATATCTTTTTCGATCAGGACCCTGCTGATCAGGAGTTTGTTGTTGACGCTGTGATCAAACTGTTCTGATTTCTCCCGGAGAAATTGCACTCTTGTCGCGCCCTTTAGGTCCGGTAACGATTCCCGGACTTCCTCCAGGATGGATTCTGCGATCTGGTTCTCGAATTGCTTTGTTATTGTCGTGGGAGCAGTTGTCGCCTCGAGAATGTCCGAAGAAGTGGAAGGCTTTGAGCTGCAGCTTCCGAGCAGGATCAATCCTGCGACCAGCAGCTGTCTCACGACAGGCCTGTCCGAATCGTGCTCGCGATGAATTGAAGCCGACCTGTTGCACCGGGTACGTCGTTGATGACCGATGCGAGAGCGCCCGGAATGTCATCAAAATCTTTCATGTTGATCAGGATGTTGAGTTCGCTGGACTTCATGGCTGAATCAAACAGTAGTGAGGCAATAGCGGTGTCGGTGATCAAGTTAGCGTTACCCTTCGAAGCAAGGTGTTCCAGGTCCTCGACGTGAGTCAGACAGATCCTAATGACCTCTGCCGGGATGCCTGCTGCTTGTTCGCAGGCGCTCGACCGGTCACCGTCCCCCTTAAAAGCCTTCATCACGGATTCAAACGCCAGTGCGTCCTGATCACCAAGTTCCAGGAGGCTTGCGATGGATGCTTGAGCGCGAACCGCGATATCTTTTGCCGTCGCATCTTTGCTGAAGTTAGCCACCATAGCGACGAGGGAACAGGCCTCGGCCGCAACCACCGCCGCAACGGCACCGCCCCCCGGGGTCGACGTTCTGGCAGCCAGTTTATCAAGGTAGGTTGCAAGGTTTTGTTCCCTTAACTTATCCAGGCTACTCATGGTGAAAATTCTCAAACAGTCGAATGGTGTTGCGCATACACATGGCTACGGTCATTGGGCCGACACGGGGAACAAACGTACGGACATAGGATGCAATGCCATCAGCAAAGTTCTTTTCTGAGGAAAAGTTAATGCATACGGCGTCATTGGAAACTTCCTCCGGTTTCACCAGTTCGAATCTCGAATCGGGAACACCGGTAATAATGATGTCTGATTGAGCCAGGGCGCTGCCGCGGTCCATGGTCGTTTCCTTTGGTACGCCAGTTGTAAACTCGAGCGGTCCGTTTTCATCGAAAGACAGAACTCTGGCACCATCGTTTGACATCATGACCGCCAGCGGTCGCCCGATTACTTCGCTTCGGTTGAAGATGGTGATCGTTTTTGCTGCCAGGGGACGTTCGCCGACGCCGTATTCTCCGATTTCATCCAGTACTTTAACAATCGCGAGGGGCGTACATGGAATAAGCGCTTTCTTGTTGGTGTCCTGATCGGTCGCCGAGCGGTCGTTGGTGTTAAGTTTCCGCGTCCAGTAAAAGCTGCCTGCTTCTATATCTTTGGTGTAGTGCACGAGGTTTCGCAGGTAGTCGTCTTCCTGGTTACTGAACACGGGGAAGTAAATAAAGATGCCGTGTATTTTCGGGTCCGCATTGGCCTTGATGATTTCGGCCTCAAGTTCCAACCGCTTTACCTGCCGAAGGTCATAGTTGAAGCCCGCATCGGTGAACACCCTGCGAGTTGCATTGGCATAGGAAATCGATGGTGGGTCATCGGAGGCAATGAAGCCTACGACCTGCACATTTCCCTCAAGTAGGGCAACAGACTCCCTGAGCCGTTGCAGGTACTTTTTGGCGATGTCTGCAGGGTCGACTATCTGCATTGGTTCAGGACTCGTCGTATTTCGGTGCAGGGCGTGTGACAGATCCCAGATATCCTTTGTGATGACGAGCATGATAGTCGGAGGTTGTGAATTCCTTCAACTCCATCAATGTTAGTGCGAGGGCATCTGAGATCGCCAACATGACCGCTATCGTGGCGCTGGGCGCTGTGTTGATTGGGCAGGGTTCTTCGATATCAGGTCCCATATCCAGGACAACCTTTGACATGTCACGCAATGGCGAGTCGACGTGGGATGTTATCCCTATCACCGTTTCTACACCGAGGTTCTGGCTTGCGTTCGCCAGCATTTCCAATACTTCATTGGACTTTCCGCTTGTTGAGAAAGCCACAATGCAGTCATTTTCAGACAACATACCCAGGTCCCCATGACCTGCTTCTGCCGGGTGCACAAAAAAAGCGGATGTGCCCGTAGATGACATGGTCGCGGCAAATTTGTTTGCGATGTATCCAGCTTTACCGATCCCGGTGGTGATCACTTTTCCGCGGCAGTTAAGCAACAGGTTCACCGCGTCGACAAAAGAGTCCGTTACCTTAATGGCCTGGATGGCAGCAGCCTCTTTGGCAATGATGTCATTCATGCGTGCTTTGATGTCCAAGTATCACCCTGCTAGAAGAATCTGGCCGTTATTATACTTGAACCTGGCTCTTATGTAGTATGCCCTTAAGTAGCCGAAGCATGACTTACAGGAGATATGGATGGTAACCATTGTTGGAAACATAAAGCCGGAAGACGATTACACGCACCCGTTGGGTCCTGAAGACAACTTCAATGAGTCCGTCTATTTCAATTTCTTCGACAGGGATAGCAACCGCGGTGGGTTTATTCGTATCGGTAATCGAGCGAACGAGGGATACGCGGAAATGACCGTCATTGTGTTTAACAGTGACGGCTCCGTGTTTTTTAACTACAAGAAGCCAGAGATATCAAATAACGACGAGTGGAATGCGGGTGGCGTACGGGTGGAGGTTCTGGAGCCTGGAGAAAGGCTGCGCACAACCTACGATGGAAGCGCGCTCTATATGCATGACCCCAGGGATATGAAAGATCCCGGCAAGGCCTTCAAGAGTAACCCATTCAGGAAAATCCAGCTGGATCTGGTTCACCATGGCGTAGGCCCTCTATACGGACACGTGGGTGAGCCCGGAGATGGCAATGACTTCGCGAGAGCTCACTCGGAGCAGCACATGCGGGTTGAAGGCACGCTGGCGATTGAGGGCGAAGCTTTGATTAATATTAGTGGCCACGGTATTCGGGACCATTCATGGGGACCCAGGTTTTGGCAGTCCGTTCCATCTTATCGCTGGATTACCGGTAACTATGGCGATGACCTGGGGATGGCGCTGTCTGTGGTTGGCGATAAACGAGGAGGCATATTCCACAAAGGAACCGAGCTTCTGCAGATTAAGGATATAGAGCTATCCACTGAATATGAGGAAGGCACCAGTTTTCACAAGAAACTGATCGCGGACGTGACCCTCGAGAATGGTGACCAGCACAATGTTGTAGGTGTGGTTAAAGGATTCATTCCACTTCGCAACCGGCGCTCGGAACAGGTTACCTATATCGGTGAAGGGATGACGGAATATACTCTGGATGGCGAGCGTAAAGGCTACGGCCTGTCTGAGTATCTGACCCAGCCCGGCGACTGAGTTTAGGTCTCTGTTCAGGTTCCTGTTTAGGCCTTTATTGGTAGCCAGTGATCCAGCGCTTCGACTATTCCCGGGTTAAACAAAAACAGCTGACGACACCTCGGCCACGCCAGCCATGCCGATTGCAGAATGTAGGCTTCGTCATAAACCGGTTCCTGTTCGTCGGTTGTCAGTTCAGCCATATACCAATGGGTGGTGCAGTCGTAAGTATTGCCATTCCAACGAAATCGGTAGTTGTTGGTAAAGGCGTCTGTCGTCAGAGTGACCCGGTAGCCTGATTCTTCAAGTGTTTCTCGAACGGCACATTCCGCTGGTGTTTCCCCCTCTTCGACGCCACCCCCCGGGAAGGACCAGTAACGTTTTGCCGTCATCGGGTCTGCCATTTCTATTGAAAGCAGCTGATTGCCCCGTAGGCACAGAACGCATGTTCGTTCACGTGAGATAGGCATGGGAAAGATCGGCAGGTGTCTTAGATAACAGGAACGGGCAGGATGGTCGCCGTGCCGTCCGTGAAATTGATGATGCCCCGGGTATCCAGGGTACCCGCTTGCACCTCGGTAGCAACAATAACGCCGCTGCTGACAGCGCCCGAGCCGTTAATAGAGAGGTTGAGGTCAGCGTTCATGTCTGTAATGACATTAGTCTGAAGGTCAGTAATCACCGTGCTGTTACCCGCAGTCAGCGTATACAGATTGATTTGGGTTTCCAGCAATCCATCCATCATCAGCATAGAGCTATCCACAAAGGTAAAAGCGGTGTCGTAATTGCCCCGTAGACTCGTTTCATCTTTTGTCGACAGGTTGTCGATCTCTATATCGCCGGTGAACTCTAATCCGCTGTTGGTTCTTAGTCCGCCGGAGTAGTCGAGAGACGATACGTCGGCACCCGCGGCTGCAGCTTGCATATTTAACACCAGTTTTCCCTCGAACAATTGCTGGGTTGTCAGATCGTTTTGTGTTTTGGACACACTGATGGTTATGTCATGCGCATCGAAGACCCCGCCGCCGCCCGGATTGTTTCGGGTTCCAGTGGGAATGGTCAGATTGACGCTGATCCCGGTCTGGATGTTACTGCTGGTTGATGTCGTGGTGGTCATTGTGACGACATCACCTTCGAAAGAGAGGACGCCTGATACGTTGGTGCCGGTTAAAATGGTTTCGCCGTTGGCCAGGGCCTCAGCGATGGCATCATCAAGTTGCAACAGGGTGCGTCTTAGCTCCTGGGAAACCAGGGTCGAAATCATGGCCAGCTGTTCCGTGAACACCAGGGCGGCCCCGTCTGCTGTGCCTCCGAAACCAGCGGTTTGTGAAATCAGCAATGTGGCACCCATCACCTCGGACAGGCCTGTGGTAAGGGTTTTGGCTCGATCTATTGGATCGTTGCTTGCGGGGTCAGCTGGAAGCGAAATGAATACCGGGTTGCCGCCTACCTGCTCCAGCAGTGGTATTGCTGTTGTTTGGGCGGAGATAGAGCCTGCTAACACCGCTGAATTCGTCTCAAGACCAACCTGGTAGGAGGTAGCGCCGGTCACATAAGCGGTCACGGTTTCGGCCAGAAATTGTCCGGTCGCGCGAAGCTGGTTGGTGGTGGAGCCGCTGACCGGCACAACATTCAGGCCGAGCCGGTTCAGGACTTTGTTATAGCTATTAACATTGTTCACATCGGCATTGACCTGGCCGTGTAGCCCAGCGCCAAACTGTGCGAGGGCAAGGCTTTCCGTTACGGGGGGCTCGCTATCCGTCAGGTCAGAGATCGCGATATCGTTGAGCGCCTTCCCGCGAGTCGAAAGTCCTGTGACAAATTCTACGACGCCGAGGGCTTGTTGGCTGGCAAGTCTCACATCTGCAGGTAGAAGATCATTCCCGGCGGCAGCGTCTGTTGCATAGCGACCGGCGAGGTCACTCGCGGCGGATAGGTTGACTGTGATAACCCTGTCGCCCTCAGTTGTGTCCGGCGGAAACGATTCTGCGAGTCCCTGTAATGAATAATCATCTGCCAGCGTATAGGTTTCGCCAAATGCTGCGAAGGAACCATCTTTAGCCAGGCAATCATTGTCACCTTCGCGATTAAAATCACACAGGGCTGTTGCGCCGGAACCGTTAAGGCTGATGATCAGGGGCGCCGTTATACCTGCGTTGATGGCGAATTCCGAGAACACCAGAGCGAATGACCCGTCCGCTCCTGTCGTTCGACCGGAAGCAATAACAATCTCTTCGCCACTTGCGTCCCGGACGACGAGTTGCGCACCGCTGATGTTAGACGCAACGACCCCGCGGATACCGTCCTGTGGGGCGACCGGTGGGTCGGTCACTGTATTTTTGGAAGAGCTGGATCCGCCACCACATGCCATCAGGGTGGTGAGTAACAGAATTAGGGTCGATCGTTGATATACAGCTAGGGTCATACGGGTACTGGGCAATGGAATCGAAATCAACCCTGAGAATACGTCAGAGCAGGGTGAAAGACCATAACCGATGTATATCCGGTGGATGGGCTAAATCTTTTGGGTGGATTCGGCTTCCAGCCAGTCCTGTACCTGATCAGCCAGTTTCTTTTTCTCCTGCATCGAAATACCCTGCGGGTCAAAACGCCAACGGTTGTGGTTTACGAGCATAGGCAGAAGTTCCGGCCTTTCGATTCGGAGCAGCCATTCGGCCATCAGCTCACCCCTGCCTCGACGAAACCCCAGGCTGGATAGTTGTTCCTCTACCCTGAAAAACGGGGAATCCCTGCCCGGGAGAATCCAGCTTGAGGGATCAGTTGTTGTTTGCCTCGCAATAATGACCTGCTCCGAGGTTGCGATACGCCAGATGAGAATCAGTACGAGTATGACCCCGATCCCGTATAACTCTTTTTCATAATCCTGGAGTTTCTGGTCGTTGAACCAAAGTGCAAAGAGAAACTGGTTGTTGCCCAGGGAGTCCCAGAGTGGTTGCAGGAAGGAAGACTGCGCTTCTTCCAGCGCCAGCCACTGTTGCGGTGTTGTATCGACCGGGATCCAACGATCATCAATATACGCGCTCGCCCAGGCGTGAGCATGTCGTTTGCGTACGATGTACATCTTCATGTCATCGTTCCATTCGGTAATGGCGTAGCCCACAACATACCTTGAGGGGATTCCCAGTTGTCTGAGTAACAGGGTTGTTGCACTGGCGAAGTATTCACAATGTCCTGCTTTGCTTGTTTGCAGGAAATGTTCGAGGGGATCAACCGCGCCGTCGATCTTGTTCTGGAAGAGTGTGTACTTGAAATCGGAGAAGAAATTCTGGACGAAAGGTATGGCGCCTCCTGCTGGAACCTGTCCACCGGTAATTTGGTTTAGTGCCTGCTTTAATGCAATTCTGTGTTCCTCGGGAACGATCAGATCCATCGGGCTGGGCTCGTCACCGAGGTGGGATTCGGTGTCGTATCTGACCCGGTAATGCGGGGCTGGGATCAGGCCGATGCCCTGTATGGCCCCGTAGGTCGACATACTGATATCGGTTGCAGCTAATTCATTGAGCTCTACTAGCTGTGCTGGCACCGGAACAAGGGATCTGTCACGGTCAAATTCAAGATAGATCTTGGACTCCGGATGGGGGTTCGAAACCGTGTCAGAAAATTGCCAGGTGAAGTCATCTGCGTGTTCGACGGTGTTAAATCTTGGGTCAAATACCTCCCAGTTAGTACCAGAGGCAGTGTTGTAAGTCGCTTCAACCAGCAGGGGTGGAAAATCGGGTTTCCCCGAGCTCGGCTTAATCCGAAATACGATCGCGTCCGAGAGTTTGAGTTGTCCTACCTTTCCGAGTGCGGTGCGTGTTTTGAGCGGGTCGGTGCGTTGGGAAATCCAATTTGCGATCCAGAGCTCCGTTTGTTGTTTGATGCCCAGATGCGTGTTCCGGATACCCTGGTGCAAAACCGTCGCGGTCAGCAGGATTGCACAGACACCGGCAACGAAGATTTTTCCCGTGAAACGCGGGGACCGAAGCTGGTACAGCGAGCAGGCGATAATAATGACAACGATTGGAAAGTAGTGGCTGCCTTCTTTGTTGAGACCTGCGGCCAAAAGACATGCGCCCAGATAAACATAATCCATGTCCCAGGATTGTTGAACCGGTTCCCGTTGTCGCCTGAGGCTGTAGAACAGGACATCCAGCGACATTCGGGGCGTTGTGCTGTAGGCCAGAACCGCGACAAGGGGGAATAGCAGGATTGGGATCCAGGCTAGAAGCGTGGTTATAAAATGATATTCCTGCCTATTCAGGAAGAGAAAAAATATCATAGCAACCAGGCCTATAGACGTCAGATCAGCGACCCGGTAAAAATCTGTTTTTGTCAGGGCCCAGCGTCGGTTCAGGTAATAGCGAGCTTCCAGGATGATTGCGATGGGTAGCGCGAACCAGATCAGTTCGCACTGCCAGCCCCAAAATAGCGCGGACAAGCCCCCCAGGAAACGCGGTTTGATTGGATGGTTACCACTCATAGTGCCTGTAACCCCGCTTCGATGTCCCCGGCTCGCAGGACGTGAAAGTCTTCACGGTAGGTGGTCTCGTCACTTCTATCTGTGATGACAAATACTGCGGTTTGAACGCCCCTGTTTTCGATCGTTGCCAGAAGGGTCTCCTGAGGCTGACTGAACCCGGAAAGCACCAACAGGCAGCCGCTCATCCTGCGAGCGTGATCAGAGAGAAGCTCTATGAAGTCAGAGGGCGTTTGGCCTGTTAACTCAAGGGTGGCCAGGGCTTCCAGTTGTTGTGACGTCTGCGCAAAACCCCGCCCCGCGGTAATTATTTCCGGCCGGGTCGACATGAAGCAAAGATCCATCAGGCCATCCAGATTCTCCATGTTCATGAGTAGGCTCGCAGCGACCGAAATGACTTCCTCGAAGACCACAGGGTTATCACCAAAGGTATCGACAATCAGTGCCTGGCGAACAAAAAACTCATCCTGAAATTCCTTAACAACTGGCTTCTCACGTTTTGCCGAACTCGCCCAGTGTATTTTTCGTATCGGGTCTCCATCGCGGTAGTCACGCAGTGAAACGAATTCGTCGCTTTCACCAATAGACCAGGTGGAATTGATTCCGCCTGGCTGAAAATGGCGGCCGCCCTCAAATTCAAATCGCCGTGGGACCGGGTACCGCTTTGGAAGAACGGTCAGGTGTTCGCGGTTATCAAATTCGGTGGCGCCATAGTTCAGACCAAAAGGATCGGGGTGCAGGACGGTAGTGGATTCGAAATATACGTGCCCACGTCGAAGGGGAGTCGCCTCAACAATGGCCTGTGCATGGGAGAGTAACTCAACATCCGGTACATCTGCGTTTTCAAGGCTGATGCCTGTGTTTAGTTTCTGCAGCCAAATGAAACGATGAAATCCAAGCCAGCGATCATAGGCATTACGGGTTTCTTCCCCTGGTTCTCTCATACGCTCGAACTGGGCGAGGTCCGGAGGAATGATTTTCGGGTTGTCGATGACCTTCAGGTCTCGTTCGACACGTTTCCCATCATTGATAACATCGATAAAGTATTCGAACGGAACACCTGCGGTCGCATACCTGGGTAATTGGCGCCTCACGCTGACATCCGGTGAGCGAACCTTGATGCTAAGGCGTGCAAAAATCAGCGTGCAGAATAGTAATGCAAATAATTGGTAGACAAATGAAAGGTCTGTATCCAGTCCGACGGCACCACAGATAAACGTACCCGTCTGCAGTAACCTTCCACGATCTGAGTTACGCCGCCTGGCGCGACGGTTAATCGTTGTTAACCGTGTCCAGGTTGGGAAGGCGCGTTCGCGAAAGGCCATATCAGTTATGCAGTGTCAGCTAAGCGGGGACGGGAAGGTCCTGAATAATTTCCAGGAGTATCTGTGCGGTCTGTGAACCGGTGTATTGCGAACCGGAGTCCAATACCAGGCGGTGGGCGATGGTTGGTATGGCAAGTTCCTGTATGTGGTCCGGCGTGACAAAATCGACACCCTCTATCAGAGCGAGTGCCTGTGATGCTTTCATCAATGTGATTCCTGCCCTTGGGCTCGCGCCCATCGCGACACCCGGTGCTGTTCGTGTCTTTACAACAATCTCTACAATGTAACGTTTTAGTTCGTCAGAGATTCTGATGTCAGCCACTGCCTTTCGAATGAGGCGAATGTCTTCCATCGATGTGCAGGCAGTAAGGGCGTCCAATGGATGCTGATATCTTTGTGAATCCATGATCAGCACTTCATCATCTTTAGACACATAACCGAGTTTAAAACTCATCGCAAAACGATCCATCTGGGCTTCCGGGAGCGGGTAAGTGCCATGAAACTCAACGGGGTTTTGTGTCGCAATGACAAAGAAGAGTTCGTCCATCGGATGCCTGTCACCTTCGATGCTTACCTGACTTTCCCCCATTGCTTCCAGAAGTGCAGATTGTGTTCTTGGTGATGCCCGGTTTATCTCATCGGCCAGCAATATTTGGGTAAATATCGGGCCTGGCCTGAAACGGAAGCCTTGAGTTTGCTGGTCGAAAATAGAAACACCAAGAATATCTGAGGGAAGAAGGTCGGGCGTGAACTGAATCCGTTTGAACATAGCATCAATTGAACCCGCAAGTGTCTTGGCGAGTG
Source organism: K189A clade bacterium (assembly GCA_018607685.1). Classification (GTDB taxonomy): domain Bacteria; phylum Pseudomonadota; class Gammaproteobacteria; order Pseudomonadales; family Azotimanducaceae; genus UBA9659. The sequence continues at coordinate 11,237 of JABBBA010000240.1, forward strand.
TGGTTTTACCGGTTCCCGGAACATCTTCCAGTAGTACATGGCCGCCGGAAAAAAATGCGGCTAACAGCCATTTGATACTCTGATTATTGCTACGGATAACACTCTCAATATTTTCCCGCAGCTTAATTATGAGGGCGAGTTCCTGGCTCGGATAAATGTCCGGTTTGTCAGAAGACATCTTTAGTTCCTTTAGTTTCGAGTATCTTCACAAGTGCTGTTCCAATGGTCAAATTGATTCAACATCGAAGTATTCAGGGGGGGGTTAGGCCTGCTGGATCCTGAATTTGCCCCGAGAGCTGGAGAGAATGGTTATCGGGGGATCGGGCAATCAGTCGCGTAATCATGATATAAACAATGGGTTGGGTCTGACAGCAACCGGATGAACCTAAACTATGGACACATTCTACACCGACCATTGGAAAACGATTGAACCAGAGCGACTAAGTCGCTACGAGCAGCTCTTCGGGTTTCGACCGGAACAGGAGCCGTTTATCGAAGCACTGGCACTTTCCAGCGCAACCAGTGTCCTGGATTTTGGTTGTGGCCCTGGTTTCATGGCGGAAGAAATAGCCAGCCGTACCACTGGCCGGGTAGTTGGTGTCGACCTGAATAAAGCGTTCATTTCCGGTGCCCAATCCAGAAACACCAAAAGGAACCTTGATTTTTTTCATCTGGCGGATGATGCCTTGCCTGATGAAGTGGGTCGGGTTGACCGTGTCTTCATTAAAAATGTCCTGGAGTATGTACCTGACCTTGAAAGCACGATTGCCAGTCTGCATGGCACATTAGACGAGGCTGGACAGATGGTCGTTATCGACAGTGATTGGGGTTTTGTACTGGTAGAGCCCTGGGGAAAGATCCGAACCGATCGCTTCTTCGAAGCGGCTTCAGCCGCCTTCAGGGAACCACACATCGGTCGCAAGTTGCCTGGCCTGTTAACCAGTGCAGGATTCGAGGATGTGAATGTCAAGGTGATTGCGGGTGTGGACCTTTTGGGTAGAGGCGTCTCCGTCTTACAAAACATGGTGTCGTATATTCAGGAATTTGGCACGATGGGAGAAGCCGAACTGCAGGCACATATGAGTGAATTGGAAGCGGCGCAGATGAATGGAAGCTTTATGTTTATTCTGCCGCAGTTTGTGGTGACGGCAACCAAAGGAAACACCAATGTGTAGCCTTACTGTGAAAATTTTGGGTGGAAAGGAGAGGCCATGACCAGAAGCAAACCAACGTTTGAGTTCGACGAAAAAATAGCTCAGAGTTTCTTGAACTCCGGCCCGGGGGGCGGTGGTCTTCATGAGTACCTTGGAATAAAAATAATCGAAGTAGGTCCGGGTACCATGCACGGCCAGCTTGAGGTGAGGGACGAGCTTCTTACCATGATTGGCAATATGCATGGTGGTGTACTTTCCGCTTTCAGCGATCATATGTTGGGCTCTGTTTGCTATCCCGTCATGAAAAAAGGCCAGTGGGCTGCAACGACTGAATTCAAGATCAACCTGACTGCGCCGGTATCCAAAGGTGTGGTGGATGCGTACGCCGAAATTATCAATCTGTCACGCACGATGGCGGTGGTCCAGATTGAACTTGTCAATGAAGGGCGGCTCGCTGCTATAGCGCAGGGAACTGTGACGATTCGTGATCCGCGATAAAAGCGACTCGCCGGAGGTTGATGAGTCGCTTCTCAGAAATCTTCGAGGTGGCAGGAGACCTCATGGTCTGCGACGGTGCGAAGTACCGGGTTCTCCACTTTGCATTTTTCCATCACTCTTGGACATCTTGGGTGAAATCGACATCCTGAGGGTGGATTGATCGGGGAGGGTACGTCCCCTGAAATAATTTCGCGTTTTACCAGTCTATGTGGATCTGGAACCGGAATCGCAGAGATCAGCGATTTGGTATAAGGATGTCGAGGCTCGTGGTAAATGGATTCGCCCGTACTTTCCTCTACGATATTACCCAGGTACATGATCGCGATACGATCCGAGATGTGTTTGACGACGGCCAAGTCATGCGCGATAAACAGGTAGGCCAGGTTGAACTCTTTCTGCAGGTCGACCAGCAGGTTCAGGATCTGGCTCTGGATAGAAACATCCAGTGCAGATACAGGCTCATCGCAAACCACGAGTCTTGGGTTGAGCGCAATCGAGCGGGCAATACCTATTCGCTGTCTCTGGCCACCTGAAAATTCGAAGGGATATCGGGTGATCGAGCGAGCAGGTAGGCCAACGATATCCAATAGTTCCCGGACGCGTTTTGCGCGACTGGCCCGATCGCCAATCTTTTGAACAATGTAAGGCTCTTCCAGGATGTCGCCCACCGTATGGCGGGAGTTCAGTGACTCCATCGGGTCCTGAAAAATCATCTGGATATTCTGCCGGTAGGGCATTAACGCTCTACCCTTGAGTTTGGTGATGTCGGTTCCCTCAAACTCGATGGCGCCGGAGGTGGGCTCGTACAATCGGGCGATACATCTGCCAAGGGTCGATTTTCCACAGCCGGATTC